>USPT01000046.1 GCA_900556705.1 uncultured Collinsella sp. | reverse complement strand
GGATCTTGTGCGAAACCTTGCAGTGGTTCGACTTCATGCGGGTGCCCTCGCCGGCAGCGAGGATAATTGCGGTTGCGTCCATGTGATCTCCTGTTACGTTATAGAGACGTGTGTTTGGAAACGATACACGGCGCAATATGATACCGCAGGCATATGTTGAGCGCGTAGCGATTGGTTTGCGGCGGTTGAGGCTTGCGCCGCCGGCGTGACGTTTGTACTGCTTGCGTGCGGCGTTGGCGGTGCTGTGGAGCTGTCGTTTGAGCGAGGGGACGGGGGTGCCCGTGGACAACATACAAGAGGAGTTTGGCGGCGAGCCCGTCGCGGCGTTCTCGATGTCGCATCCGGCTGTGCCGGCACTCTATATAGTGCTGACGCTGGGGCTCACCATGTTCTCGATGCAGCCGGTGCTGATTGCGCTGTCACTTGCGGGCGGGCTGGCGTATGGATTTGCGACGCGTGGGGCTGCCCGCACGCTGGGCGCACTCCGCTGGCAGTTGCCGGTGATTTTGATTATCGCGCTGGTCAATCCGCTGTTTAGCGCCTCGGGCTCGACGGAGCTGTTCCGTATTGGCATGCGCGCGGTGTATCTGGAAAGCATGGTATATGGCCTGTGCATGGGCGGGCTGTTTGTGGCGAGCGTGCTGTGGTTTGAGGCCGCGGCGTCGATGCTCGAATACGACAAGGTGCTCGCGCTGCTGGGCAATGCCACACCGGTGATTGCGCTCATGATCTCGATGTGCATGAGGCTTATCCCGCAGTTTTTACGCCGCGGTCGTACGGTGCTGGCGGTGCAGGACGCGATTGATGTACCGGGGCGTGCGCCGGCCGATCCCGTGCGATCGCGCCTGCGGGCGTCGAGCGTGTTGATGGGCTGGGGCATGGAAGATTCGCTGGAGCGCGCGGACGCGATGCGCTCGCGCGGGTGGGGTGCCGCGACGCGTCGTACGACGTATGCGCGGTATCGACTGGGGCGCGGCGATGTTGCCGCGCTGGTCGGGCTCGCGCTGTTTGGTGCTGCCGCGGTGGCCGTGGCGGCGACCGCGACGACGCAGTATTCGTTTTATCCGCAGCTCTCGGTGCCGGCGCCGTGGCTGGGCTATGCCGTGTACGCTGCCTGGATGATGCTGCCTTGCGCGTCGCACGCGATTGATGAAAAGAGGTTTGGCTGATGGCTCGGTTTGATAGGAGCTCGGCGGCGGGTGTGGCATATGGCTCGGCCGCGCCGGCGATTGAGGTGCAGGGCCTTAGTTTTGCCTATCCCGGGGCCGAGGCACCGGTGCTCGAGGGGCTTGATTGGCGTGTTCCCCAAGGTGCATTTGCGCTGCTTGTTGGCGGTACCGGATCGGGCAAGTCGACGCTGCTGTCGCTGCTCAAGCCCGAGATCGCGCCGGCGGGCGAGCGCACTGGCGAACTGCGCGTGCTGGGCGAGAACGTTGCCGACATGGACGCGCGGGCATCGGCGGAGCGCGTGGGCTATGTGTTCCAGGATCCCGAGAACCAGATTGTGTGCGAGACCGTGTGGCACGAGATGGCGTTTGGCCTAGAGAATCTGGGCGTGTCGCGCGACGAGATGCGCCGCCGTGTTGCCGAGACCAGCTATTTCTTTGGTCTGGAGGACTGGCTTCATCGCGATACCGACACGCTTTCGGGTGGCCGCAAGCAGCTGCTGTCGCTTGCCGCCGTCCTGGCGCTGCGTCCGCGTGTGCTGCTACTCGACGAGCCCACGTCTCAGCTCGATCCCGTTGCCGAGAAGAATTTTCTGCACGCGCTGTTTCGCGTGAACCGTGAGCTGGGCTGCACGGTTGTTGTGGCTACGCATCAACCGCGGCCGATGCTCGAGTATGCGATGCGTGCGTACCGGATTGAGGGCGGTCGCGTGCGCGAGGTGGCGGATATGGCTTCTTTGGGACGCCGAGAATCGCTGTTTTCCGATGAGATGTTGGGGTGGGGTGCCATCCGATGTGCAAAAAACGGAGTATTCAGCAGGTGTGAGGACAATTTGGGCTCTCTGGAGCCGCCCGGGGACGTATCGAGCGCGAAAAAAAGTTCAGAATTGGACAAATCGTCCGAATTTGTGGCGCAAACGTCGCTCGAGAACGGCTCGGAAGCCTTCCCGCGCACGGATGGAAGCAGAATACTCCAAAAAATGCACGGCGGGTCGGCTACCACCCTGTCGGAAGGCTGGTTTCGCTACGATCGCGCGGGCGGTTGGGTGCTGCGCGGGCTCGACGTTGCGTTTTCGGCCAGTGCGGTGCATGCGATCGTGGGCGGCAACGGATGCGGTAAGTCGACGATGCTCTCGGTGCTGGCGAAGACCGCCAAGCTGCAGCGCGGCCGCATGGTGCGCGGAGCGGCCTCGGCGGCGCTGCTGCCTCAGAATCCCAAAGCATTGCTGGTTGCCGAGACGGTGCGCGACGAGCTGATGGAATGGGCCTCGACCTGCGGATATGACGAGAACTTGGCGCGGGAGCGTGCGGCGCAACTGGGATTGGACGGCCTGGAGACGCGCCACCCTTACGACCTCTCGGGCGGACAGCGCCAGCTGCTTGCGCTGGCAAAGCTGCTGCTGATCGGCCCCGAGCTGCTGCTGCTTGACGAGCCCACGAAGGGCCTTGACCTGGAGAGCCGCCGCATCATCGCCCGCGCCCTGCGTGACCATGCGAAGGCTGGCGGCACCGTCATCATGGCTACGCACGATTTGGACTTTGCCGAGCAGGTAGCCGACGACGTCGCCATGATGTTTGACGGCGAGATTGCCTGCATGGAGCCCCCGGCCGACTTCTTTGCCGACAACGTGTTCTATAGGGCGTGATGGGATGACGGACTGTCGTTTCTCGCGTTTACTCACAAAACTGGAGATCCCGCTGTTGTTGGCGGTGCCGGCGGTGATGGCAGCGGCGTTGCTGGCGGGCGTTGAGCAGGCGGCGCTTGCCATGCTTGTCGTGGTGGCGCTGGTGCTTGCACTGTTCTTTGCGGGTTACGAGGCATCTCGTCCGGGTTTGCGCCAGATTATGCCCACGCTGGTGCTGGCGGCGCTGGCGGCGGCGGGGCGCATCCTGTTTGGGCCCATTCCCGACTTTAAACCCGTGAGTGCCATCGCCATTATCGCCGGGGCGACACTCGGTCGTCGTAACGGCTTTATGGTCGGTGCGTTGGCGGCGCTGACCAGCAATTTCTTTTTTGGGCAGGGCATGTGGACGCCGTGGCAGATGTATGCCTGGGGGCTCGTGGGATACGTTGGCGGTGCGCTGACGTACGCGGGTGCGTTCGACCGCGCCGACGGCACCGTGCGCATGCCAGCACTGCTGGCGTACGGCTTTGCGTCGGGCCTGCTCTATGGCGTCGTGATCAACGCGTATGACATCATTGGTTTTGTGCAGCCGCTTACCTGGGCGGGTGCCGTGGCGCGTCTTGCCACGGCGGTGCCGTTCGATATCACACACGGCCTCGCGACCTGCGTGTTCTTGGTCGCCCTGTACAAGCCCTGGTGTCGCCGCATTAACCGTGTCGTCGTGAAATACGGGCTGTAAGGCTGGTTGCGTCGGAGCGGGAATCAATACTGCCGAAGTGCCATTTTAAAACTATGCCGGTTTACGGGGCTAGATTGGCGCAGGCCGACCATACCGGCTTTTTTCAAAATAGAGCAAGCCGTTTACCTGCGGTTTTATTATTACGGAATTGCGCATGGCTGGGGGTTCGCGATTCAGCCCCGTAAACCGGCATAGTTTTAAAATGGCCGGCTGATACGACGGGCATCGTGGCCCCCAGAGAGCCAAATTGATCCATTTTCTTCCGTCTCCAGATGTCCCCAGGAAATCAGTTGACGGCGCTTGCCACGAAACTGGCCCATCTACTACGTTTAGCTTGATACCCCCGACCATGACCGCGTTTTATGAAAAACCGCAGGCTTTCTACCTGCGGTTTTCTTTTTGCGTTGTTCGCTGTGGTTGAGGGTAGTGGCTTAAACGTAGTAGATGGGCTGGTTTCGTGGCGGACGGGGTCACGCGGGCGCCCTTGCGCGGGCAAAAGTGATCTGTATTCCTTCGTCCCCGGGGGATCATTTGGGGGCTAGAGCTCTAGCGTGAGGGTGACGGGGCAGTGGTCGCTGCCGAAGATGTCGCCGCGGATGCCGGTGTCGCGTACGTTGTCGGCGATTGCGTCGCTTACCAGGAAGTAGTCGATGCGCCAGCCTGCGTTGTTCTTGCGGGCATTAAAGCGGTAGCTCCACCAGCTGTAGACGCCCTCGACGTCGGGGTTTGCCGCGCGCCAGGTATCGGTAAACCCGGCGTTGAGCAGCTCGGTAAACTTGCCGCGCTCCTCGTCCGAAAAACCGGCGTTGCCGCGGTTGGACTTGGGGTTCTTAAGGTCGATCTCCTCGTGCGCCACGTTAAAGTCGCCGCAGGTTACGACGGGCTTGCCGGTCTCGCGCTCAAGTGCGCTCAAAAAGCCGCGATAGGCATCGTCCCAGGCCATGCGTACATCGATGCGCGCGAGCTCATTTTGGGCGTTGGGCGTGTAGACATCCACGAACCAAAACTTGTCGAACTCGAGCGCGCAGACGCGGCCCTCGGTTGCGGCTTGGGCGACGAGCTCGGCCGCCTCGCCCTCGCCGGCGTAGGGTAGCAGCGCGTCGGCGTGCAGCACGCGCAGCGGTTCCTGGCGGCTAAAGACCGCAGTGCCCGAATAGCCTTTACGCTCGGCGTAGTTCCAGGTTTGGTGATAGCCGGGCAGGTCAATATCGACCTGACCCTCTTGCAGCTTGGTCTCCTGCAGCGCCAAGATGTCGACGTCGAGTTCTTGCGCGATCTGAATAAAGCTCGGGTCCTTTTTGAGCACGGCGCGCAGGCCGTTAACGTTCCACGAGGCAAAGGTGTAAGTCTGAGGCATGGTGTCCTTTCGACGGGGTTGGCAGGCTTAAGATTAACGCAACAGGGGCGGGGTGGGCTCCGCGCATGCTGACTCAAAGGCCGCATGCTGGGACGTCGCCCAACGCTGCCCGACTAACAAGGACGGAGGACTCATATGACGCAGGCAATATTGGACCCCAGGCAGGCCTCCGCCGCGCTGGCGGATCTGTTTGACACCCACAAGCGCGTGGTCTTCTTTGGCGGCGCGGGTGTTTCCACGGCGAGCGGCATCCCCGATTTCCGCAGCGTGGACGGCCTGTATCACCAGCAGTTTGCCTACCCGCCCGAGACCATGCTGTCGCATAGCTTTTGCGAGGCGCATCCGGCCGAGTTCTTCGACTTCTACCGCACCAAGATGATCGCGCTTGGCGCCAAGCCCAACCGCTGCCACACCAAGCTGGCCGAGCTGGAGCGCGCCGGCAAGCTAAATGCCGTGGTGACGCAAAATATCGACGGCCTGCATCAGATGGCCGGCTCGCAGCGCGTGTTCGAGCTGCACGGATCGGTCCATCGCAACATTTGCCAGTCGTGCGGCGCGGTCTATAGCGCCGAGTGGATTTGCTCGCGCGAGCACGAGGACGCCGCGGGCGTGCCCGTGTGTCCTGCGTGCGGCGGCCGCATCAAGCCCGACGTAGTGCTCTACGAGGAGCCGCTCGACGAGCATGTGCTGACCGGCGCCGTTGCCGCCATTGCCGCGGCCGATGCCCTCATTGTGGGCGGGACCTCGCTCGTGGTGTATCCGGCGGCGGGCCTTACGCGTTACTTTACCGGCGATACGCTGGCCATTTGCAATCTTGCTCCCACCGATCAGGATGCAAATGCCGACCTGCTGATTTCTTGCGACATCGCGGCCGCGTTTGCGTTCTAGCCCGCGCGCGCGGATACAATAGAAAGACTGAGTGCAAAGCGACCCCGCCGCCAGCTCCCCAAGCTCGGCGGCGTGGGCATTTTAGGAGGATGTTCATGGCGAACGACAGCAAGACATGGCGGTGCGGAAAGTACGAGCTCAGCTTTGACCGTCCGCGCATCATGGGCGTCCTCAACGTGACGCCCGATTCGTTTAGCGATGGCGGGGAACACTTCGACCCGGATGCCGCCATCGAGTACGGCCTGGCGATGCTCGACGCCGGCGCCGACATCATCGACGTGGGCGGCGAGTCCACGCGCCCTGGTTTTACCCCGGTCAACCCCGACGAGGAGGCTCGCCGCGTGCTGCCCGTGGTGCGCGCGCTGGCCAAGGAGGGCGCCATCGTCTCGATCGACACGCGTCATGTGGCGGTTGCCAAGGCGGCCGTGCGCTGCGGCGCCTCGATCGTCAACGACGTGACCGGCTTCACCGATCCCAAGATGGTCGAGTTTGTTAAGACGAGCACCTGCGGCATCATCGTGATGCATGCCGGCGAGGTCGCCGCGCCCACCCGCACGCACGCAACGGTGCAGCTCGATACCTCGGCAGCGGCGTTTGTTGCCGAGAAGGCGCGCGAGGCGGCTGCCGAGGCCGCGCGTGAGGCCGAGAAGCCGGCTCGCCGCCGTCGCGGCAAGTTGCTGGGTGAGCCTAAGTCGGAGGCCAAGCTTCCGGGCGGCGTGGTGCAGCCCTCGTTGCCGTTTGGCGAACCGGAGCCCACGTCCGAGCCTGCAAGCGAGCAGGAGACGCCCGCCACCGAGCAGACTGCTGCCGCCGAGACCGTCGCGCCCGCGCCCGCAGCCACCGAGGCCGCATCGGAGTCCAATGACCGTCTGGCCGCCATGATGCGCCGCAGCGCCCGCCGCGAGGAAGCTTACGTGCCCACCTCGCAGCTCCGCCGCTTCACCCTGCCCGATTCGGCGCCCATCATGCGCCGCGTCATGGGCTTTCTGTCTGACCAGGCCCGCACACTCATCCATGCCGGCGTGTCGCGCGACCGCATCTGCATCGATCCTGGCCCGGGCTTTGGTAAGTCGGCTAACGAGGACATCGTCATCCAGCGCGAGACTGCCAAGATGGCGTCACTGGGCTATCCGCTCATGTGCGCCGTGTCGCGCAAGCGCTTTGTGGGCGCCGTCTCGGGCGTGACCGAGGCCGCCGAGCGCGATGCCGCTACGTTTGGCGTGTGCCTGGGCGCCATCCAGGCCGGTGCCAACATCGTGCGCGTGCACGACGCCGCGGGTTTTGCGCAGTTCCTGAACGGCTACTGGGCGGTTGCCAAGCCGCAGCCGCGCCGCGCGTTTGTGGCCGTGGGCTCCAACCTGGGGCATCGCTGCGACAACATCCGCGCCGCACGCGAGATGATCGCTGAGATTCCACTCACCTGCGTGTCCAACTCCTCCAAGATCTACGAGAGCGAGCCTGCCTACGAGACGCGCCAGGACGCGTTTGCCAACGCCGTCATCGAGATCAAGACCG
>USPT01000045.1 GCA_900556705.1 uncultured Collinsella sp. | reverse complement strand
GCTAAGCAGTTGGGCGATGAGTTTATCGGTCCGAGTCATCCCGCCTCACATTCTGCAACTATATTCTAGTTGCAATTTAAGTCTGATGCAAGCATCCCTACTATAGAACATGTGTACGTATGGAACAAGTGTTCGAACCACCACGAAGGTGCCTGTCCCCTTTGCGGTGGTTTGGGCTGAATGTTGCGCAACAAGGGCTACGGCTTTGGGTTTACCTTCATGGTGGAAGGAATGAACCGAAAGGAGCCCGCCATGTTTTGTCGCTCGTGTGGTACGCCACTTGTCGACGAGGCCCTCTTCTGCCCCGTGTGCGGAACCCCCGTGGCGTCCGACCAGATTGCTGCCTCGCAACAGCCCGCTGCTCGATATCAGCCCCAGCCTGCCGCGCCCGCTCCCCAGCAATATATGCCCGTGCAGCAGCCCGTTTCGCGCAAGCGTTCCAAAAAGCCCCTCATCGCCCTCGCCGCGGTACTTGTCGTGGCGGCGGGCATCGGCGGCGCGCTGTTCTACTTCACCCAGATTGCGACCACCCCAATCGACGAGAAAACCTTCCCGGATAGCGGCATGCGTGCGCTTGTCTCGACCAAGTACGACACTAACGGTGACGGCCGCATCTCACGTGACGAGGCCAAGGCGGTTGCATCGGTCGAGCTAGAGGGTGTCGCCTCGACGCAGGGTCTGGGCAAGACATTCCCCAACATCGTTACAGTGGAGTCCAGCGATGACAAGCTCGTCAACCTGGACCTTTCGGGCTGCGGAGACCTTAAAACCGTCGAGCTTAACTCGGCGAGCAACGTCACCGTCGTTAACCTGGACGGTTGCGACAACATCGAGAAGCTCGACCTTTCAAATGCCGGGGAGCTCAAAAGCGTCGACCTTTCGGGTAAAAAGAAGCTCGCCACGTTGGCGCTGCCGCAGGATACGAAGGTCATCGGCATTAAGGACACGCAGCTCGAGGAGTTGTGGCTGCCGGTGTACTACGAGGGTACCGACGAAGACGGTGTGCACGGCAGCACGTATGAGATTGAGCGCGACGAGGACGGCTATGTTACGGGGTATACGAGCAACCTCAAACAGGGTGGCGGTATGGGCTACGACGTCGAGCACGACGAGTCGCATCGCATTTCGGAAATAGCGGAAGTTCGCTCAGGTGACTACGAAGATGAAAACATGTTCACGTACGACGCCGACGGAAACTTGACGCGTATCGATTGCGATGCCGCCATTGGTGACGCATCGACCTCCACGACGTTCGCCTACGATGCCGACGGCAACCTGGTCAACAAGGCAACCAACGCGGGCTACGGCGAGAGTGCGAGCACGTATGTCTACCAGGGCGGCAACCTGGTGTCCGACACCGAGACCGGTCCGGGCAATCCTCGCACGGTCGTCTATTCGTACGGATACGACAACGGCCGCGTGACGTCCTTTACGACGGACTGCCAGGGTGACACCGTGGGCACGAGGTGGACGCTCACGCTCAACTACGAGTACGACAAGGACGGCAATATTACGCGTATCTCGCCCGTGACCTATGACACGCACGGCAACGATTACGGTTCGCTGAGTTCGTTTTCCACGGTTAATTACTCGTACAGTGGCGGCAAGCTCGACCGGATCGATTCCACGCGCGACGGGCATGCGGAGTTCTATTACGACGAGCACGGCAATCTGACGGCGGTCGATGAGTATGCCGATGGCGATTTAGATGACGAGTTTGAGTTTGAGCACGAAGTAGAGTATCAGCGTTACTTCTGCAATAAGAGCGAGAAGAATAAGCCGGAGGAGTGGATCCGCCTGGATTCGAAATACGACGTCTGCAACGGCAGCTGGGTCAACACCTCATCGTCTCGCAAAGAGCGCTTTGTGAGTCTGTATCAGCTCAATCCGCTGAAGGCGCAACTCGATCCGTTCCACAAGTAACGACCAGCCGCAAACCACCACGAAGGGGACAGGCACCTTCGTGGTGGTTTTGCTTACTGTGCGTTAGCTCAGCAGGTCGATGACGTTGAAGCCGGCATTGCTCTTGGCGATGACGTCTCGGCCGCCAAAGACGCAGGTGGGCGACTCGGCTGCGATGCGCGTCACATCGGCGCCGAGCGAGCGCAGCTCACCGGGCGTGGCCGCGAGCATCTGGGCGCGACGCTCCTCGCGCGCGTGCGGATCGAGCCCGGCCAGGTAGGTCGTATTGCGGCGCTTGGTGAGCGCGTACGGCTTCACGGGCGCGTCCATGCCGCTCACGCAGCTTACGATAAAGCCCTCAAAAGCGGCCTCGTCGGGCTCAAAGCTGCCGAGCCATTCGCCTGCGCGCGCCACGCGCTCAATCGAGGGGTCGATTGCCGGGTCGCGGTAGGTGTAGAACGCCGTCTGGCGCTCGCCGGCCGCGCGGAATCCGCATCCGTACGCACCGCCCTTCACGCGGATCTCGTTCCACAGGTAGTCGTAGGAGAGCGCGTTGGCAGCCACGGCCCAAGCGCCCGTCACGTCAATGCCCAGGCGACGCGGGTCGCACGCGCGCGCCGCAAAGCAGATGTCGCTGGGGATGACGAAAGCCTCGTGACGGTCGCGCGGCTCCGGTACCACGAGCGCGTTGCGGCCGGCATCGGCGCCGTCGCCCGCGCCAAGCCCCAGGTCGCCCGCGGCATTCCAGTACGCGTCAAAGTCCTCATCGCTGCCGGTAAAGCTCGCCAGGCAACCGTCGGCTGCAAAGATGCGGCCTGCCAGCTCGGCAAGCTTGGCGCGCAGGTCGTCCAGGCGCTCGTCAAAGTGCTCGAGCAGATCGCGCAGGAACAGGTAGAAGTCCACGCCCGAAAGCTGCTCGCGCACCACGGCCGAAGGCGAGCTGTAGCTCATCGCGCGACCGAGCGCCGCCGAGTGGCCGTTGTTGATAAAGCCCTGCTCGAGCCCAATGCGAATCTGCGTGAGCACGTCGCGCACGCGGTCTGAGTCGGCGTCGAGCAATAGCGTGCTCGACCACACCTCGCGCGGCAGACTCGCCAGCGCATCGATCTTCTCGGACAGGGCTCCGGCGCTCACCAGCAGGTAGGGGTGCACGCCGTCCACGTCGGGTTGGGTCATGACCTCGGTCGTAAAGCTCAAAAAGCCCAGCTTGCCGGCAAGCAGGTTGTCGAGTTCCTCGGCCGAATGCTCGCGCGTAGGCAGCTGCTTGAGTAGGCGGCAGAGCAGCGTCACGTAAGGCAGGTCCTCAAATGCGACGCAGCTCAGGTCGAAATACTGCATGGCGTAGGCCAGGCGGTTGGTGGGGATGCCGTGGCGCAGGCAGGGGATGGGCGCGGTCGTGTCCACGACCAGCGGCGGCTCGGGGCGCGCCGCGCCAATGTCGGATACACGCAGGCGCGGCAGCGTTGCCTTGTCCTCGGGCGTGTCCTCCGCCTCCTGCGCGGCACGCAGCGCGGCCGTGCGCTCGACCACGTCCGCCAGCTCGGCATCGGTCATGGCGTCGCGCTTGGTAGCCAGCTCGGCAGCTTCGGCGCCCTCCATACCCTCGGCAGCGTCTACCGGAACCAGCTCGACCAGCGCCATGTGGTCGTTTTCCAGCACGAGCTCGCGCAGCAGGTCCTCAAAGTAGCTGCCGTCCAGCTCGCCGCGCAGCTCCTCATACACCGGGCCGTACTTGAGTGCCAGCGTCGCGGCGTCGTCATCGTAGAGCCAGGTACTCAGCGCGTCGCACGCAATGGCCACGCCGTCGGCGATACCGTAGTCGCGCTGGCGCAGGTCGTATTCGTTGCTGCTGATGATGGCTTCCAGGCGCTCGCGCGGAACGCCGTGCTCGCACAGGTCGCGGCAGGCGTCCTGGAACACGCGGCGCAGCTCGCGCGCCACGCCGGGCTGCGCGTTTTGCAGCATGATGAGCTCGTAGGGCTGCAGGCTCTCGGCCGCGGTGTAGCTCACCACGTTGCCGCCCAGGCCGGCGGCAAGAATGGCCTTCTTAACCGGCGCTTCGTTGGAACCCAGCAGCGCCTCGAACAGGATGTCCGCCGCGATCGTGCGCTTGCGGTCGAGCGCACTGCCCAGCACCAGGCCCAGGCCCACCAGGGCGTTCTCGGGCGTGGTGGCCATCTCGACGCGCCTATACTCGCAGGTCACGGGCGCCTGCACGCCAAGCGGATTGGGCGCCAGCGTGGACGGGTCCTCGCCGGCGGCGACGGCTGCGTCCATGCGGCGGCTTGCAGCGCTCGGCTGCGACAGATAGCGCTCGTCCAAAAAGGCCAGCGCGCGGTCCACGTCCAGGTCGCCGTAGAGCGTGATGTAGGAGTTGGAAGGATTGTAGTGGCGCGCGTGCGTATCCAGGAACTGCTCGTAGGTGAGCGCGGGGATCGCGCGCGGGTCACCGCCGCTCTCGTGCGCATAGGCGGTGTCGGGATAGAGCGCGGCGTTAACAGCATCGTCCAGCACGCTCATGGGATCGGACAGCGCACCCTTCATCTCGTTGAATACCACGCCGTTATAGCGCAGCGTGCCCTCGCGCAGGCTCGCGGAGCTGCCGTCGCCCTCGCCCTCGGCGCCCTCTGGCAGGTCCAGCTCGTAGTGCCAGCCCTCCTGCTCAAAAATGGTGGGTTTAGTGTAGATGGCCGGGTTGAACACCGCGTCCAGGTACACGTCCATCAGGTTGTACAGGTCCTGCTCGTTGGTGGTGGCAACGGGGTAGATGGTCTTGTCGGGGTAGGTCATGGCGTTGAGGAACGTCTGCATGGAGCTCTTGATCAGGTCGACAAACGGCTCCTTGACGGGAAACTTGGCCGATCCGCACAGCACCGAGTGCTCAAGAATATGGAACACGCCGGTGGAATCGGCCGGCGGCGTCTTAAAGCCAATGGCAAAGGCCTTGTTTTCGTCGTCGCACGCCAGGTACAGCAGGCGAGCGCCCGAGGCGATGTGGCGCAGCACGTAGGCGTCCGAGTCGAGCTCGGGCACGGTCTCGCAACGCTCGACGGCAAAACCGTGGCAGGTGGTACCGGGCACCAGCAGCGCGGCAGCAGCGGCGCGCGGGTCGGTTGAGGTAGTGGACATATGTAGTCTCCTTTGACGCCCCAGCGGGGGCGAATCGAGTCGAATCCTCGAGAGTATACCCATATGGGGCCGCGGCTCTGCGGCGAACCGGAGACGATGTGGGTGGACTAGCCTAGCTAGGTTGATAACGAATGCCGCGGGTAGCCGCTGCACCACGCTAAAGTGAAATAACACCCGTTTACCGAATCATTTAGGAAATATATGGACTCCTAAAAATATATGGACTCCTAAAAAGTTCTAATACAATATAAATCATCTATCTATAAGCTGCTGATTCCTTGCAAAGGTATGGTTGATATGGTTGAAGCAAATAGCGTTATCCCCCTGTACAAACAGATTGTCCGTGCGCTCTCTGATTCGATCGCCAACGGCACGTACCGTCCGGGAGATAAGCTTCCGACCGAGGCGGAG
This sequence comes from uncultured Collinsella sp., assembly GCA_900556705.1. Classification (GTDB taxonomy): domain Bacteria; phylum Actinomycetota; class Coriobacteriia; order Coriobacteriales; family Coriobacteriaceae; genus Collinsella. The sequence continues at coordinate 2,756 of USPT01000045.1, read as the reverse complement.
CTCATCGAGCAATTTGGCGTGAGCCGAATAACGGTTCGCTCCGCAATTAAAGAAATGGAAGATGCTGGGCTTGTTGATAGGGCCCGCGGCAAGGGCACGTTCGTTTCGTCGGACACACAGATGTATGCCGCGGACGACCGTGAGAGCTTTACCCATTCGTGCCAGCTTGCGGGAAAACAGGCGTCTACCAGGGTTCTCGCAATGGGCTGGGACTTCCCAAGCCTGCGAGACGCGAAGTTCCTGGGCGTAGACGATACCCAAAAGGTATTGCGTAGTCGTCGTCTGCGCCTTGTGGATGACAAGCCCACGATGCTGGAAACCAATAGCTATTCCGCTGTGCTTTCTTTTTTGGAGCATGAGTCCCTCGAGGATTCGCTGATGGCGGTACTCGATCGCCAGGGGATCAAGATGGGCCCCAACACGCGTACACTCGAGGTCTGCTATGCGAGCGAGCTCGAGGCGGCATACCTTAACGTGGGGCTGGAGTCTCCGCTGCTTCTGTTTGTCGATAGACGTTATGCTCCAAGCGGCGAGCCGCTTTTCATCTCCCGTCAGGTGTACTGCACCGAGCGACTGAAGTTCTATTTGTAAATTAGAGATAGATTGGGCGATTTACCGACCAATTGCTACCGTTCGCGGATTTGGAAAATAGACACACCACGTAGGGCAGATTGCTAATATACTTTGTTATGACAATATAGTACGTCCTATTGGTATTGGAGAACTATGAATAAGATATTGCTAGCGAGTCATGGTTATCTCGCCCAAGGCATGAAAAGCTCTCTGGAGATTCTGATGGGCACTAACGACCGAATCGAGTGCCTGTGCGCTTATATCGATGACGATTCAAGGGACGTCGCGGCGTTGATTGATGCATGGATGGAGACGAGGGACCCTGCCGACTCTTGGTTTGTCGTGACTGACATCTTTGGCGGCTCTGTAAACAACGAATTCATCCAGAGGCAGGCCACCGGATCGTTTACGTTGATCACCGGAATGAACTTGCCGCTGCTGGTGGAAATGGTTACACAGCTGGACTCCCTGGATGCGGACAAGGCCAAAGCCGCGGTCGAGGGGTCGCGTTCATTTATTCAGCTTTGTGAGGCGGCGGATATGCTCGCCGATGTCGAAGAAGAAGAGTTCTAGCTCAAGCTTCAACGAATAATTCAACCCTGTCATTACCTTTATTACGTGTGGAGATGTTTTTGATGATTAAGCTTACGAGGGTCGATTACCGATTGATTCACGGCCAGGTCGCCATGTCTTGGACACATGCGCTGGATGTCGATTGCATCCTGTGTGCCAGCGACGCCGTGGCAAAAGACGATATGAGAAAAGCCGCTTTGAGGCTCGCCCGCCCCAGCGGCGTTAAACTCGTCATCAAGGATGTTGACGCTGCTATCGAGGCGCTCAACAGCGGCGTTACCGACAAGTATTCGCTGTTTATCATTGTCGAGACGATCGAGGATGCCTATCGCCTTGCTAAGGGTTGCAAAGACATCAAGGAGATCAATTTGGGCGGAACTCGAAAGTCTCCCGAGACCACGCTTCATCCGACCCCCGCGATCTTTGCGACCGAAACCGATGCCGAGCATATCCAAGAGCTTGTGAACGATGGCGTGGTTATCGAAATCCGTCAGGTCCCCAATGACTCAAAGGTGTTTGCCAAGGACGTTTTTTAGCTGGAAACATGCCATTGTCTGGCATTTATTAACCAGGTCCTCCTTTCTTAAGCCCGTCGATCATTTGATCGGCGGGCTTTTTATTAAAGAAAAATCAAAAAAATCTGAAATAGTTCTTGCATAGTTAGTTATATAAAGTATTATAACGTCATGGGATGAATGAAGGGTTCATCCAAGTGAGTTAGGAGTAAGGGATGTTCAATTTCGATGAGCCTCGTTACGAGAAGGTTGTGAGCGATGCCCTCGCTCTCCGTCCTCAGATTGAGGCTGCCGTGGACAAGGTCTGCGAGCAGGGTTATTCCAACATCTTCTTCATCGGCTGCGGCGGCACCTGGGCCCACACGCTCCCGATGAAGTATTGGGTCGAGACCACCACGGCCGACGTCGACGTCCACTGCGAGATTGCCGCTGAGTTCCTCGCCTGCCCGCCCAAGACCTTCAACAAGGACTCGGTCTGCGTCTTCTCCACCCGCACCGGCACCACCCCCGAGATCATCGAGGCTGCCAAGTTCTGCCAGGAGCAGGGCGCCCGCACGCTGATGTATGTCTCCAACGACAACACCCCGGCCACTGAGTACGCCGATTACAAGTTCTTCAGCTTCGCCGAGGACGACGTCCTGTGCGAGGCCATCTACACCTACCAGATTACGCTGGTCGCCCGCTTCCTCAAGAACGCCGGCGCCTTCCCCAAGTACGACACCTTCATGGAGGAGTTCGGCAAGATCGCTCCGTACCTCATCAAGGCCAAGGACGCTCAGGACGAGCGCTGCGCCGCCATGGCTGAGGACTTCAAGGACACCGACTACCACATGGTGATTGGTTCCGGCATGCTCTGGGGTGAGGCCTACGACTACGCTATGTGCATTCTCGAGGAGATGCAGTGGATCAAGACCAAGTCTATCCACGCCGCCGAGTTCTTCCACGGCACCATCGAACTGTGCGAGGAGGGCACGAGCCTCATCATGCTCTACGGCGAGGACGACACCCGTAAGCTCATGGACCGCGTGGACAACTTCACTCACATGCTCGCCGACGAGAAGGGCGTCCATGTCCGCGTGAACAAGTTCGACACCG
>USPT01000044.1 GCA_900556705.1 uncultured Collinsella sp. | reverse complement strand
AGGACATGCCGACCAACAACCACACCATCGCCCGCTCCAAGTACATCCAGCGCGGTTCCATCATCACGTCCGACGGCGTGACGCTGGCCGAGTCATTGCAGCAGGAGGACGGCACCTACGTACGCTCCTACCCCAACGGTAACCTGGCAGCTCACGTGGTTGGCTACGTGAGCCAGCAGTATGGCACCACCGCCATCGAGAGCGTCATGAACGACACGCTCACCGGTTCTAAGGACTACTCCAGCTGGAACAATGCCATCGCGTCGCTCGCGGGCCAGACCCAGCCGGGCAACACCGCCAAGCTCACCATCGACTCGCGTATCCAGACGGCGGCCGAGCAGGCACTCAAGGGCTTTAAGGGCGCTGTAGTGGTCATCGACCCGCGTACCGGCGCGGTGCTCGCATGTGCCAGCTCGCCCACCTACGACAACACCAACATCGATGCCCTACTGCAGACGGGCGGCGGCGAGGACGGCTCCATGTACAATCGCGCCATGGACGCGCTGTACACGCCGGGCTCCACGTTTAAGGTCGTTACGCTTTCCGCGGCACTCGAGACCGGTACCGCCAGCCTGACCAGCACCTACCAGGCGCCCGGCTCCATGGATATCGGCAACGCACCGGTCACCAACTATGCCAACGAGAGCTACGGCACCATCAGCCTGCAGCAGGCCTTTGCCGTGTCCTCCAACGTCGTCTTTGGCCAGGTGGCAAACGAAGTTGGCGCAAACACGCTCGTGCAGTTTGCCAACGCCTTTGGCTACGGCCAAAAGCTCGGCCAGGACCTGACCTCCGCGGCCTCCATCATGGCCGACCCGTCGCTCATGACCGAGTGGGAGACCGCCTGGGCCGGCGCCGGCCAGCCTGTCGGCATGGACCACACGCCCGGCCCGCAGACCACCGTCATGCAAAACGCCGTGATTGCCGCCGCCATCGCTAACAGCGGCGTGGTCATGGACCCGTACTTTGTAGCCCAGGTACTCGCCCCGGACGGAACCGTGGTCAAGACCACGCAGTCCCGCTCGCTGGGTCAGGCCGTCAGCTCCGCCACGGCCGACCAGGTCAAGCAGGCCATGCTTGCCGTCGTCCAGTCCGGCACCGGCACCGATGCCCAAATCCCCGGCGTCAAGGTTGCCGGCAAGACCGGCTCGGCCGAGACTGGCGGCACCAACGTCAACTCGATGTTCGTTGGCTTTGCACCTTACGATTCACCCACGGTCGCCATCTCGGTGGCCTTGGAGGATTTCGACAAGCATGACGTCAAGGCCGCCAAGATCGCCGGCATCGTCCTGACCGCGGCGCTTGCCGCACAGGGAGCGTGATGCCCATGATCGAATCGGACACCCGAGGCGCGCCGCGGCCGAAAAGTTAGCGGCAACGCGCCACACGGCCCCAGCGGCCACATCGTAGGTACTACACACATCGTTGAGCGAATAGTTATGTTAGGAGCAGGAATGGAACAGAGGGTCCTCGGGGGAAGATACCTCCTCAAGGATAAGGTGGGGACAGGCGGCATGGCGACCGTCTACCGTGCACAGGACCAGGTCCTCGACCGCACGGTAGCCGTCAAGATCATGCTGCCGCAGTATGCTGGCGACGCAACCTTCGCCGCACGCTTTAAGCAGGAGGCCCAGGCAGCAGCCGGTCTCTCCTCCCCTTATATCGTGGGCGTCTACGATTGGGGCAAGGACGGCGACACCTATTACATCGTCATGGAGTACCTGCGCGGTACCGACCTTAAGAGCGGCATCAAGAGCCACGGCGCCCTCGACCCCAAGAAGGTCGCCCAGATCGGCTCGCAGATCAGCTCCGCGCTTTCGGTCGCCCACAAGCACGAGATCATCCACCGCGACATTAAGCCGCAGAACATCATGGTGCTGCCCGACGGCAACATCAAGGTGATGGACTTTGGCATCGCGCGCGCCAAGAACAGCCACCTCACGCAAGACAACAACGTGCTGGGAACCGCCCACTACGTCAGCCCCGAGCAGACCCGTGGTCAGGACCTCGGCCCCACCTCGGATATCTACTCGCTGGGCGTCGTGATGTATGAATGCGCCACCGGCCGCGTGCCCTTTGACGGTGACGACGCTATCTCGGTCGCACTCAAGCAGGTCAACGAGCTGCCTATTCCGCCGAGCCAGATCAACTCCGGTGTCGACGCCGACCTTGAGCGCATCATCCTCAAGTGCATGGAGAAGGACCCCGCAAACCGCTTCCAGACCGCCGACGAGCTGCGTCAGGTGCTCAACAGCTACCTGTCGGGCCGTGCCGTCAACGTCTCGGAGCCCACGCGCATCATCGGTGCCCCCGGCGAGCTGGGCGCCACCAAGACTCGCGAGCTTTCCGATCAGACGCGCGCCATGGTGCGCCCCGTCTCGGGCGTGAGCGGCCAGAATACCGCCCGTAGCTCGGTTTCGGGCTCCACCGGCTCCTACGAGGTCGAAAAGCCCAAATCCAACAAGAACAAGATCATCGCCGCCGTGGTGGCAGCCGTTGCCGTCATCGGCATCGTGGTGGCCTTTGCCACAGGACTCTTTGGCGGCGAGCAGGTCACCGTGCCCGATGTGCTGGGCAAGGACCAGCAGACTGCCGTCGAGCTGATCAAGGAAGCCGGCCTCGAGGTCGGCACCATCGACCAAAGCTACAACGACGATGTCGACGAGGGCAAGGTCGCCGAGCAGACGCCCAACGGCAACACCAAGAAGGCCAAGGGCACCAAGGTGAACCTGGTAATCTCCAAGGGTCCCAAGCCCTCCGAGAAGGTTGAGGTTCCCCTGCTTGTCGGCCTGACCAAGGACCAGGCCGAGGCCGCGCTGGCAAGCGTTGGCCTGAAGGGCAACGCCTCCGAGGAGGCCAACGAGGCCGATGAGGGCCAGGTCTTTGAGCAGGGCACCGAAGCCGGTAAGGAAGTCGCGAAGGGCACGACCATCTCGTACAAGGTCTCGAGCGGCCCGGATACCACGTCCGTCCCCGATCTGACCGACATGACCGAGGCCCAGGCGCGCAACGCCCTCGATATGGCAGGCTTTGGCGTCGACGTTAGCTACCAGGAGAACGACTCGGTTACCGAGGGCACCGTGATCAGCTGGAACCCCAGTGGCAAGCAGAAGCCCGGCGCCACGATTACCGTCGTCATTGCCAAGAAGTCCGGCAAGGCCAGTGTTCCGGGCAACCTGTACGGCAAGAGCATCTCCGCCGCCGTCACCGCGCTCAACAACGCCGGTTTCTATAACATCGGCTTCTGTGACCAGAACGGCAATCCCGTAAGCGGTAACGAGGATGCCACCGTTACGGGCGTCTCCCCCACTGGCAAGCAGTCCACCGACAGCACGATTACGCTGACGGTCGCACTTTCTGGCTCGGGTTCGGGTTCGGGCACGAGCACGGGTGACGATTCCGGTACGACCAACTAGTCGCCACCCCACCGCTCATCACGGCTCTCGCCGCAAACATATTCGCTCACAGGCGCCCGCTTGCTCCCCCAGCAAGCGGGCGCTTCGTTTTTGACATGGCATTGAACCAGAAGAACCCGGCACCGTAGCGGTACCGGGCTCGATATTCCTCTGGTGCCCCCGGGCGGATTCGAAAACTCCCCCGCGGGGAAATGAGTGACGCGGGTGTCGACGGCTCGAATCCTGCCCTTAGACCAGAAGAGCCCGGCACCGTAGCGGTACCGGGCTCGATATTTCTCTGGTGCCCCCGGGCGGATTCGAACCGTCGACACCCGCTTTAGGAGATATGATTTAATGCTACCCCCTACCATTCATCAAGCATCATTTAACATCATATAACCGCAGATAAACATAGCAGTTTGTGTCTTTTGCCTCCGGTAGCTGCGCCTACGCTTTTACAAACATATTACTAACAGCTTTAGCTAAACTGCACTCAATGAATTGTTGAAAACTATTCAAAGAAACGGAGCGCAAAGATGTCAGAACAGCCACTAATTAGCGGAAGAGGCACGTGTTGGAAAGACAAGAGATCACCTAACACCTATCGCTATTATTTTTCCCTTGGAGTCAAGGACCCTAAGACGGGGCGCTACAAACGATCCCCAACTTATACAATTCGTTGCAAGACTAAAACAGAAGCTAAGGCTGCAATGCAGGCCAAGCTGGCTGAAATCAACTCCTCTGGCACGATCACTAAAACTAAAAAGCCCACTTTGCTTGCGTCCTACTGCTGGGCCTTTCATGAAAATAGGGACACCGAGCTTGCGCCAACGAGCTATGAAAGAGAAGCGTACGATTGCAGGCATATCGAAGACCTATTCGGTGCGTTTCAGACAATTGAGGGGCTAACTCCCGATCTAATCGAAGAAACATATGCCGGAGCTCGTCGTACGGGAAAATACAAACCATCAGAGCTTGTACGAATCAATGCGAAACTGCGTCAGATTTTGTCGAATGCGGTCGCAAAGAGAATAATTGACCGAAACCCCTGCGCTACCGTTCATGTTCGCAGACCACGCAACAAAAGAGAATCACTGACAATCGACCAAGTAGCTACCCTATGCACACGTCTTCAACACATTGAGCTCACCGCCGAAGCTGTTGGTACACTAGTACTAGTGTATACGGGTATGCGGAAAGGCGAGATGCTGGGCCTCGAATGGCGCGATTGGGACCCTGCCAATAAAACCTTAAAAATTGACAGGCAGTACACCAACGACCATGAACTGAGGGCACCCAAGTCACAAGAAAGCCAACGCAAAATCCCCGTTGGAGAAACCTTGGCCGAACGTCTTCAATCATGGTCAGCCATACAAAAAGAGCTCCTGGCCTCTCTGGGGCTGTCCCAGACTGGCAGCACTCCCATCATTAGCGATATTGCTGTCGAGCAAGGGATCCCTACTGTCTGTCACATGAAAAACTACATCTTCAACCATTGGTTTCGCGATTTCGCAGTTAGCTGCAATCTTGGAATCTATGAGCCGAACAATTCGACTGGCGGAAAACTATATAAGGGCATCTGCCCGCATCAGCTCAGGCATTGTGTAAGCACTTTTATGCTGGCGAACGGATCGGACGTTAGAAGCGTGCAAGGTATTCTTGGCCACGCGGACCCCAATATCACGCTCAAAACGTATACAAGCCTCGTTCAACAATCAGAAATAAAAGCAGTTAAAGGCTACGAAGCCTTCATCAACGCCTATATACAGAGAAGCGAGAAATAGCATGTTTTTCATTCATCGTTTATTTCATAATATTACGGTACTATAATACCGTTTCCGCAGGTAGATGCTTTATTTGATTGACATCTAATGAGTTTTAATACATGCTAAAGCTGTCAGATGGCTACGCATGTAGTCATAGAAACCGGCCCCCCAAGTGCTTATGAACCTGGTACGTCTTACAAGCACAGGGAGGGCCCTCATTGAAAGGATAGCTCATCATGGCTACTCCAAAGATTAGCACTCAGGCGTCCACACCGACTTTCCCCACTGGTGCCGCTCAGTGCGATCGGTTGCTCTGCGTTAACGATATCCGCGAACTCACTGGCTGGAGCGAAAACACCGCACGCAAGTTTATGCGAGAGTCCGGCAAGCTCATCCAGATCCATCGCTCTAATTACATGTTTGAAAGCTCGTTCTACGAGCTTTTCAAGCAGCTTGAAGGTCGTACCGCCCACCTTGATTAGGTGGTAAACATGAGCGAGCTTCCGTCGATTTCCGACATATTTAGCGATGATGCTACTGAGCAACGAGAGATTACGGGAAAAATGGATAAGGCTATTTTTATTTCAGTGCCCGAGTGGGCGTGCTGCGTCACCACCGTTGCCGCCGAGCGTCTCATCCTCGGCCTTGTATGGAAGTTTGGAAAACCTTCCAAAAACAAACGGCCCATGGGCTTCTGCGCTAAAAGCAAATGGATTGAGGATCACTACCGCCTGAGTAAGAACACTATATCCCGGGCCTATACCTCTCTGAAGGATAAGGGGTATATTCAAAAAGTTGGTGATGGCAGCTGGATGCTTAATTACGCCGCAATCTACCGCGCCGCGATTGAAAACGCTTGGGAGCCTCCGAAACTTTAAGCCCACAAACCGACTATCGAGGTCGTGAGAGTCGGTCACCGTCAGGATGCCCACAAGAACATGCCGCGGATGTAAAATGAAGCAGGGTCGAACCGAAACAGTTCCCGGACAATTGGCGTCCGGCCAGACACTTCGATTCGACCCTTTCTCATGCCTGTATCTAAAATACTCCCACAATCATTCTCGACATCTTTAACGCCCTCACCTCCTGCCACCAACACGCCGTAGACGCTATTTACAACGAATCGATATGACCGCCCGTTCTTTAAGGCACGTGTTACCATGAAAACGTGCGGTATTTCTCCAACCGAAAACCTGCGTGAACGCATGACTTGAGACGCCTTTTAGAACTCACCGATCGCAGGGCGAACACAAATCAACAGCGGCCGTGCATTGTTCCCAGCCGTTTGGCATGGCGGAGCCATGCCGTTGTTGATTGGAGTGCCACACCATGGCAGACGAGAGAAAAATCAGGGAGATCTACGGCGTGAAGAGCGTCCTAGATGAGGCCGCCGAGCGGATCGAGGCGACGTGGCGGGAGAAGCTGCTGCGCGAGACTGCCGACCTCAGGAGCGAGAACGCGCTGCTCAGGGTCCAGCTCGACGAATTCAACCGCAAGCTCGGCGAGGCGAGAGACCGGAACGAAAGACTTGAGGCCGACTGCAATGAGAGGGTCGCTTTCATCGAGGAGAAGTTCGAGCTCGATACCGCGAGCCTCGAGCTCGAGAACAACGAGCTCCACGCCGCGAGCGTCAGATATCTCACCGATGCCAGGGAGCTCGACAGGCAGGTCGTCCAGCTCCACGCTGAGGCTGAGGCCATGGTCGATGAGATCGAGCGGCTGCGCGGCGAGCGTGACGCCGCACTGAAAGCCCAAGCCGAGCTGAGCGATGCGCTCCTGGCCCAGCGCGACCTGATGGCCGAGCTCGCCGCCCTCAAGGACCGACTTGCCGCCTCCGAGCAGCGGGCGGCCGTGGCCGAGGCCAAGGTCGAGGTCATGACCCAGAGGGGCGAGTAGGCCGCAGAGCATCTAATTTTCTAGAAACCCTCTAGAGCATTTCTAGAGGGTTTCTAGAACTGAAGACCGGGCGCAGTACTTTCGATCGAAACGATATCTTTGTAGATGAGGCGATGCTTGGCGTCGCACCATTTGTCGCCGTGGTAATGCCCGAAGAGCCAGACGCGATAGCCGAGCCGCCCGTCGAGCTCGCCAAGGAATCGTTGCAGCCGGTCGCCTCGATACTCGCGTCCACGCTCGCGGCACAGCTTCTCTGCCAGGGCAGCAGGAGCCTCGTGAGTCACAACGCAATCGACTCTCCAGCTCACGCGGTCGAGCGAGGCGCGGCAGTGCTCCATCTCCTCCTCGCTCGGCATCTCCTCGGGCCACCAGCTCCTCCCCTCCCTGCGATACTGTCTGTCGTTGCTCGCGGCACCGCCCATGGCAAGGACTGTGAGCCCGTCGATGTCGAACACCTCTCCGCGCATGAGGTGCAGCACGTGCGGTCGCGCCTCATGGACGAGACCGCCGCTCCACTCCCGCACCGGCAGTTCTGCCAGGGCGTGGTGGTTCTCATGGTTGCCGTCTACGAAACACGTGGTCCAGGGCTTCGACTCGAACCAGTCGAGCCAATACCTCTCAGCATTCGAGCCGTCCCAGACAAAGCCGAAGTCGCCGGCCACGATCACCATGTCATCGCGCGTCAGCGTGCGCCCCAGTGGCCAAGACTTGAAGGCGAACCTGCTGGACCCGTACTCGGCCCTGCCGTGCACGTCGCCCGTCACATAGACCGTCATCAGTACGCACCCCACGGCAGGAGTTTGTCCCCGAGCCTCACGATCCGGTCGTACAGCACCGTGTGCCGTTCGTCCGGGTTGCCGTCTCGGTGGAAGTGACCGTAATACCAGTGTTTGTAGTCCATGCGGTCCTCGAGATCGTCGAGGAATCCGGTCAGCCGGTCCACATCAGGGCATTCCCAGCCTGGGTCCGGGTAGAGCGTCGGCGAGAGCATGCGCGTCGAGCAGGTATGGGTGATGACGCAGTCGACCTTCCAGCCGACCTCGTCGAGCTTGGCCCGCGCGGTATCGAAATCGCGCTCGTCCGGGAGCTCCTGAGGCCACCAGCTGGAATACGGCACGCGGTATTCCCTGTCCACGCTCGTGGCACCGCCCATGGTGAAGATTGTCGAGCCGTCGAGCTCGAAGACCTCGCCGCGCGTCAGGCGCCGAATGGGCGAGGTGTCCGACAGGCGCTGCG
>USPT01000043.1 GCA_900556705.1 uncultured Collinsella sp. | reverse complement strand
GCGGTACGCGAGCTGGGTTCAGAACGTCGTGAGACAGTTCGGTCCCTATCCTCCGTGGGCGCAGGAGAATCGATGGAGGCTGCCCCCAGTACGAGAGGACCGGGGTGGACGCACCTCCGGTGAACCGGTTGTCGACCAACGGCACGGCCGGGTAGCCGCGTGCGGCGCGGATAACCGCTGAAGGCATCTAAGCGGGAAGCCGTTCCAGGGATTAGTTCTCCTTCCGGTAAGGGCCCAGGTAGACTACCTGGTCGATAGACGGCAGGTGCAAGGACGGCGACGTCCTCAGCCGAGCCGCACTAATCGCCCGAGCTCTTCCGGAACCGCACCTCGCGGCCCGCGGGACCCAGCGCCCATGCGCGGTCCGGGCACGAGGATGCCCCCGAGTCACCTCCCCTATGCGCCATGCGGCCCCCAGGGCACGTGAGAGAGACACCGGACACCGTAACGGTGGGCGCCGCCCACCGGTCAGCGGCCAGAGCATGGGGGGCACGCCCGGTCCCGTTCCGAACCCGGAAGCTAAGCCCCATCGCGCCGAGAGTACTGCGGGGTCAGCCCGTGGGAGGCCAGGGCGCCGCTGACCGGTGGACGGCACCGAGCCGTCAATCGACTTGAAGAAGGGGGAGGCCTCGCGGCCTCCCCCTTTTTTGCGTTTGATACACCACAATGTAGTTGCATTCACCTCTAGCCCGGTTGGGCTTATGAGTAATGAGCTTTTATTTAAAGACAATAAATCGAATCACAAGGGCAACTGCTATGACCACAATGATTAAAAGTAGCAATTGGAGTCGATGCTGCTTGCGTCGTTTGCTTGACGAAACGAAGATTGATTTTCCCTGTTTTGGCGTTTCGAGATAACGAGCCGAATGCGTTAAGGTTTGCTTAGGTCGGGGGCCTCTTTGCTGCCGAGTTATGGGCGTTTTCGCCGGGTCGTCATTGATTGCGCTGTTTTTTGATAACGGTGCATCTTTCAGATATACGGGATCGCTCGATGCGACGCCCATATGCTTACGTCCCGTTTGGGCATCCTTGAGCGTTTGATATCGATTTCTCGTCACATACTCGGGCTCTGGATCATTAATGGGCTCTTGCGAGATGTGGGGGCGATGGAACCGTGGCGGCTGCGTGGAAGTATCTTCCCCCTGCGTCGGCATAAACATATTGTTCTGGTTTTGGTCGTCCATGATGCCCTTTAGCTCGTTACCAACAACGTGTATGCGCTCATTGTAAGCCCCTTGTTATTTGTAGCTGGGGACATACTCGTTATTTAAGCTCTGGTTCAAAGAACCTTAACCTTCCTAAAACCTGAGTCCTATGCACTTAGATATGCTTATAGTACTGGACTCAAAAAACTTTATAGCTGATGTATATATGAGCACCGGGTGGGCATATATAAGAGCGTCAAAAGAAGTCCCAGTCACCTAGAAGATGGCTCGGCAGTCCTTAAAAGGAGTGGTAAACATGGCAAGCATGGTTCCTTATCGTTCGGTTTTTGGCGTTCGTCCCTCTGCAAGCTCGCTGTTCGATCTGTTTGATGATATGAGTGACCTGGCGAACGGCTCGATTGCCTCTAAGGCGTTCCCCGTTGACGTTGAGGATAAGGGCGATGGCTATGAGGTCAAGGCTTATCTGACCGGCGTCGCCAAGGACGATATCGATGTCGAGCTTAACGAGGGCCGTCTCTCCATTAGCGTGAATGTCGAGGAAGACGAGGAGAACGAGGGCAAGAACTTCCTGCAGAAGGAGTTCAGCTCGTACAGCGCGACGCGTGGCGTGTATCTTAAGGACGCTTCGAGCGAGGGCCTCTCGGCTAAGTACGCTGACGGCATCCTGACCGTTACGGTTCCCAAGATCGTCGAGAAGAAGAACGTTACGAAGATCTCCATCGACTAACTTCGTTGGTGTTCTGAGCTATTAAGAGATTACAAAAGGGGCTGGGAAGCGATTCCCGGCCTCTTTTGCTGTCTAGGAAAGCCTATTGAATGGTTGCTGGCCGATACTGGCTTGCGGGGCGTATCGAGAGTTTTCGCGATCCTTGGAGAAGGGTGGCGGAGCTGCCGACCTCGTCATCCAGGGTTGCGGCTAGAGCTTTGGCATAGCTTTTGATGGTAAGGCTCGGACGATTGTTATCTTGGCTGATATGCATGGCAATGAGCTGTTCGGTGCGATCGGTAACAAGTTCGCGCGCGGCTTCGGCGGCTTGGTCGTTGGAGAGGTGTCCCCTTGCAGACAGGATACGCTCCTGAAGAAAGCGGGGATATTCTCCCTCGCGCAGCATGGTCACATCGTGGTTGCTTTCGAGCGCGAGGACTCGACAATCTTTGAGGGTGTTCATGGCCTGGCTCGATAGCTCTCCGGTGTCGGTGGCAAAGCCGATGGAATCATCGAGGGCGTCGAATCGATAGCCGACTGGATTTATGACATCGTGTGATGTTGAGTAGGTTTGCACCTGGATGCCGGCAATGGATAGGGTGTCACCGGGATCGAATTCCTCGACAGGCAGATGCGAAAGATTTTCTTTGCTCGAAAGTGTGCCCCTGCTGGCAAAGAGGGGGCCGTGCCAGTGCTTGCACCAGACATCGAGGCCCTTGATGTGATCGGTATGCTCATGAGTAATGAGAAGAGCCGAGACGTTGTCTGCCGAGAGCCCCAGTTCTGTCATGCGCTTTAATGTCTCGCGGCGAGAAAGACCGTCGTCAATCATGATGAGCCCCCGGGGGTCTTCGATGAGCGCGCAGTTGCCTTTTGAGCCGCTGCCAAGGATATGAAGGTGCAGACGAGACATAAGATTCCAAAGGATACAATGGGTGCGAACGAATAGAGGAGGAAGCAAATGCCAACGGTATCTCAGCATTATGGACACCATGCCGCATCGTGGGCTGATGATAAAGCTCTGGCAACGCGGCAGACGGCTGCCCCCGTGGTGCTCATGGTATCAGGTGGTGCGGACTCGACGGCTTTGCTCCTTATGGCGTGCACATCAAAGTTGGATATTCAGGATGGGCGTGGTGTAGCTCCCATCGCGCGCGAGCGACTGCACGTGCTGCATGTGAACCATCATCTGCGCGGTGAGGCATCCGATGGCGACGAGGCCTTTGTGCGCGGCCTATGCGCACAATATGGCTTGCCGCTGTGTGTTGAGCATGCCTATTTTGATGATGAATCGGGCAATATCGAGGCGGCTGCCCGCGAGGTGCGCTATGCCGCGGCGCGGAGGTATGTCCGCGAGCTCTGCGCCCAGACGGGGGCACCGCGAACGGCGGCTCGTATCTGCACCGCGCACACGTCTTCGGATCGCGCGGAAACGTTTTTGATGAACGCGATTAAGGGTTCGGGGCCCGCTGGTCTATCGAGCATTCCTCGCCGGAGGAATATCGTGGTGCGTCCCTTGCTCGACCTGACTCATGATGAGCTAGTGGGCTATCTGCAGGTGCATGGTCAGCCGTGGCGAGAGGACGAGAGCAACGAGGACGTGTCGTACTTGCGTAACTACGTGCGCCATCGGGTGATGCCGGTGGTGGCGCAGCGCAACGCGAGCGTCTGTAAGACGATTGGCGCCGCCTGCGAGATCTTAGGCGATGAGGACGCCTTTCTTTCCCAGCTTTCCGCGCAGGCGTTTCGAAGCTGCCTGCGTAAGGAGGCGGCGGGTGCACTGGTCCTTGACGCTCGCCGACTGGCCGCGGCCGAGGTGGTGATTGCTCGGCGCATGGTGCGACTGGCAATTAAGCGTATCGACCCCGACGCTCGCCCGGAGATGCGGCATGTGGAGCGCGTGCTCGCCTGTGTCGCCGAAGGCTCGGGTTCGGTCACGCTGCCGGCGGGAATCGATGCGCGCGTGGAGTTTGGCATGCTGTCATTCAAGGCCCCGGCGGCGCGCGAGGGGTTAGTTGCCGATTGGGTCACCATTCCCGGTCGATTGCCGCTGGGGGCGGGCCGCATCCTGGTGGCAGAGACGATGGCCGTCGAGCCGGGGTGCGATATTGTGCGCCGTGCTCGTGAACTCGCGGGTGCCGGAGGGGTGGCCGCTATGGTGGATGCCGCGACGCTGGGCTTTGCCGATCGCGATAGCGAACGGATGCTCGCCGGCTCGCGCGGGGAGATTCCCGCCGAGGCGCGTTTGGCGCGTCTGTGGGTAGACGGTCCCGCGCCGGGGGATGTGATGTGTCCGTTGGGCATGAGTGGGCGAAGTAAGAAGGTATCCGACCTGCTCAACGAGGCTCGTATTCCCGTTTCTGAGCGCGCAGGCGTTCCTGTGGTGAGAACGGCTCCGGGAGGTGCCGTAGTATGGGTCGCAGGCGTTCGCACAGACGAGCGTTTTAAATGCACGGCCGCAACGCGCGTGGCGTATCTGCTTCGCGTGGTCGATGCGGAATAGCGTTCCACGTCAGCTATTCTGTGCGACGTTGACGGTATTCCCGCGCTGATGGCGTACGGGCTGGAAAATATACCCCGTGCGCTGCTAGAATGTGAAGTTCGCGTCCATACGGCGGTGTGTGGGCGATAAGCACAAGAAAGGGTTGTCATGGCTTCTCAACATCCGGATATCGAGAAGGTTCTGTTTACGCAGGAGGATATCGACGGTATCGTCTCTCGCCTAGGCGAGCAGATTACTCGCGACTACGCGGGTAAGG
The DNA here is from genome assembly GCA_900556705.1 of uncultured Collinsella sp. Classification (GTDB taxonomy): domain Bacteria; phylum Actinomycetota; class Coriobacteriia; order Coriobacteriales; family Coriobacteriaceae; genus Collinsella. The sequence goes on along the minus strand of USPT01000043.1, from coordinate 3,682 downwards.
ATCTGGTGCTGATTGCGGTCCTGCGCGGCGCCGTGGTCTTTATGGGCGACCTGATGCGCAAGATCGAGCTGCCGACCAACATCGATTTCATGGCTGTTTCGAGCTATGGCGACGGCGTGAAGTCCTCGGGTATCGTGCGTATCATTAAGGACCTGGATATCGACATCCGCGGTCGCGACGTGCTGATCGTCGAGGACATTCTGGACTCGGGCCTGACGCTCAAGTATCTGATGAAGAACCTCGAGAGCCGCAAGCCCGCTTCTCTGGAGGTCGCCGCCTTCCTGTGGAAGGACGTTGAGGACCGTACCTCGGCCATCACGCCCAAGTATGTTGGAACCCATTGCCCCGATGCCTTTGTGGTGGGCTACGGCCTCGACTATGCCGAGCGCTATCGTAACCTTCCGTATCTGGGCATTTTGAAACCGGAGGTTTATTCGTAAGATGCCCGACGACCGTAACGATAACAATTCCCAGACTCCCCGGGAGCCTAAGATCCCGGGGATGCCCGGAGGCAAGAAGCCCACGCGTCCGGGCTGGCTGTATTTTATTTTGGCTTGCGCGCTTCTGGGCTACGCCTTCTTTAACATGGGCTCCGGCTTTGCCAATTCCAGCAATACCGTTAAGCTCGCGACGAGCGAGATGGTGAGCGCCATCAAGCAGGATCGCGTCGAAGATCTGACCTATACGGTTCAAGACGGAAGCGTGACGGGTCATTACTGGAATACGAAGAAGGACAAGGGCGATACGAGCGAGCTCAAGAGCTTCTCCTCGACCTATGTCGGCTCCGATTCGCTTGCCGAGCTCATGGCGGAGCACCCCGATACCAAGTACATCGTCAACACCAACGATCCCGATTTTTGGGGCGACCTGGCGATGAGCGTGCTTCCGACAATCGCCCTGATCGCCATCATGTTCTACTTTATGCGCCAGATGATGGGCGCCAACAACAGGAACATGCAGTTTGGCAAGACCAACGCCAAGACCAACGAGGCCACGCGCCCCAAGGTCAAGTTTGAAGACGTTGCCGGCGTGGACGAGGCAGTCGAGGAACTCGAGGAGATCCGTGACTTTTTGAGCGATCCGGACCGCTATCGCAAACTGGGCGCCAAGATCCCGCGTGGCGTGTTGCTGGTGGGCCCTCCGGGCACCGGTAAAACGCTGCTGGCCAAGGCCGTTGCCGGCGAGGCGGGCGTGCCGTTCTTTAGCATCTCGGGTTCCGACTTTGTCGAGATGTTCGTGGGTGTCGGCGCCAGCCGTGTGCGCGACCTCTTTAAGGAGGCCAAGTCCCAGGCCCCGTCGATCATCTTCATCGATGAGATCGATGCTGTGGGACGTCAGCGCGGAGCTGGCTTGGGCGGCGGTCACGACGAGCGCGAGCAGACGCTCAACCAGCTGCTGGTCGAGATGGACGGTTTTGAGGAGAGCGAGTCGGTCATCCTGATCGCTGCAACCAACCGTCCTGACATCCTGGATCCGGCGTTGCTGCGCCCCGGTCGTTTTGACCGTCAAGTTACGGTCGACCGTCCGGATGTGAAGGGCCGCGAGCAGATCTTGCGCGTGCATGCCGAGAACAAGCCGATGGACGAGGACGTTAAGTTTGAGAAGCTCGCCCAGATGACCGTTGGCTTCACCGGCGCCGATCTGGCGAACTTGCTCAATGAGTCTGCACTGTTGGCTGCCCGCCGCCATCGTTCCGTAATCTCGATGGACGAGGTCGAGGAATCGATGGAGCGCGTGATTGCCGGTCCGCAGCGCAAGGGTCGCGTGATGACCGAGGCCGAGCGCACCACGATTGCCTACCACGAGAGCGGTCACACTTTGGTGGGCCATAACCTGGAGCACTCCGATCCGGTTCACAAGATCTCGATCGTCAGCCGCGGCCAGGCTTTGGGTTACACGCTGCAGCTTCCACAGGAGGACCACTTCCTCAAGACCAAGAACGAGATGCTCGACGAGCTTGCCGTGTTCTTGGGCGGTCGCGTGGCCGAGGAGCTCATGTGCGACGACATCACGTCGGGCGCGAGCAACGATCTGGAGCGCGCGACCAAGATGGCGCGCGAGATGGTCACGCGCCTGGGCATGAGCGAGGAGCTTGGAACGCAGGTGTTTGGTGAGGCGCAGCATCAGGTATTCCTGGGCCGCGACTATGCCGACCATCAGGATTACTCCGAGGAGACGGCGCGTCGCATCGATATCGAGGTCCAGCGCATTATGCGTGAGGCCCATCGTCGTGCGGTCGAGATCCTGGATGCCCGTCGCGATCAGCTCGACCTGATGGCCAAGGTACTGCTTGAGCGCGAGACTGTCGAGGGCGATGCCGTGAATGCCCTGCTCGATAACGAGTGGGACGCCTACCTTGAGCGCGAGGACGATATCCTGGCGGCCAAGGAGGAGCGCAACGCCAAGGCTGCTGGCATGCCGACCAAGAAGCGTGCGCCTCGCATGAGCGAGGAGGAGCTTGCGGCCGATGCCGCCGCATTTGCGCAGGCGGCTATGCAGGAGGATGCCGACGCCGCATCCGATGATGCTGACGATGACCATGCCGTCGCCGAAGCCGACGCCGACAAATAGTCTTTGTAACAAAAGCCTCCGTGGGGAAACCTGTGGAGGCTTTTCCTTTTGGCCGATATGGGGCCGTCTGTTGATTGGGGACAGACTTAAATGAGCGTTTTCACGCATTTAAGTCTGTCCCCAATTAACATTGCTGCGGCACTTTGCTCGGCTAAAGCGTACAATAGCGCCTATGCGAAAGGGGAACAGATGATCAACGAAACTATGTATGCTCGCGGCGCGGAAAGCTCCATCATCCGTGAGATCTTTAGCTACGGTCTTGAGCGCAAGGCACAGATCGGTGCGGAAAACGTGTTCGATTTCTCGCTGGGCAACCCGAGTGTTCCGGCGCCTGCTGCCGTGGCGGAGTCCATTAAGAAGGCTTTGGAGCTGCCGAGCGACCAGCTGCATGGCTATACGCCCGCACCGGGCTTGCCGCAGTGTCGTGCCGCCGTGGCCGAGTCGCTCAACCGCCGCTTTGGCACGAGCTATGAGGGCAAAGACGTCTTTATGACCGTGGGTGCGGCGGCCTCGCTCACCTGCACGCTCAACGCCGTTACCAATCCGGGTGACGAGGTCATCGTTATCGCCCCGTACTTTCCGGAGTATCGCGTTTGGATTGAGAAGGCCGGCTGTACGTGTGTTGAGGCGCTCGCCGATGAAGATACGTTCCAGCTGAGCGTGGACAACGTGCTCAAGGCGATCAGCGATAAGACGGCGGCCGTCATCATTGACTCTCCCAACAATCCGACCGGTGCCGTATATACATGCGACACTCTGACGCGACTGGCCAATGTTCTGCGCGAGGCCAACGCTCAGCGCGATCCCGAGAATCCGATTATGCTCATCTCGGATGAGCCGTACCGCGAGATTGTGTACGGTGCCGAGGTGCCTTGGGTGCCCTCGATCTACGAGCACACCATCGTGTGCTACTCGTATTCCAAGTCGCTGTCGCTGCCGGGCGAGCGCGTGGGGTGGATCCTTGTTCCCAATACGAATCCTCAGGCAGATCGTCTAATGCCCGCCGTTGCCGGTGCCGCCCGTACGCTGGGCTTCGTGTGCGCACCGGCACTCTTCCAGCGCGTAATTATCGACTGCATCGATGAGCCGAGTGACGTTGAGGCCTATGCAC
>USPT01000042.1 GCA_900556705.1 uncultured Collinsella sp. | reverse complement strand
GCTTTCGCGGTCGGATAAGCGAAAGAAGCCCCAGGGAAATCTCCAGCAGGGCGAGAGAGGTTACGATTCCGGCGGTAAAGGTAAACTCGTATCCCTCGCTCACTTCCATTGCGGTGCCAAGGGCCAAGATATCGCTTGGCAGGATGGCTTCGCCTTTAAACGTTATGACGAAGTGCTCGGCAATGCCAAGGATGCAACAGACGACGGGCACGAGGGCCATGACGCCTCCATGACGCTGTCCCAGCAGATAAAGGGAGAGCAGAACCGTCGCGAGCAGCCCGACGGAAAACCCGAATGAGTTGGCGGGAATGTGATAGAACGTTTCGTTGCAGGCAATTTCGAGTGAAACGAACGAGAGCGCTGAAACAGCGGCGATGACAAGGGTGTCACGGCAAATACAGGCAACCGTTCCCGTCTCAAGATCGGTTTGGTCGATAAGTCCCGAAACCAAGGGCTCGACAAGCAGTACGACGGCGGCAGCACCGAGCGCCGAATAAGAAAGGACCCATAGGGAACTGTCCTCATTTACGAGCAATTGATTCGTAATCCATGCAGCTACCATGCCGAGCGGGATGAGAAGCGTCGCGCACCAAAAGACGCGGGCAATGGGCGGCTTTTCATTGTGTTTGATTGAAAAATACACGCGCACGACGACGATGGCCACGATAAGGACGGCGATGAATATGGGCAGATTGGCCATGTCGCTCGAAGTGATTTCAAGGGGGATATCTTCGGTCATGGACGTTCCTCTGTTACGGCAAATTAAGTTCAGTATTAGATTACTGTAACCTTTCCACGGCATCTCGAGAAACGAAGCGCCCGATACGCAAAGCTAAAGGTCTGCGAATCTTGTATTACGAACATCTGTGCGCGTCGAGTGCGCTAAACTCATCGACAGTATGATTCGATGCAATAGGAGGCAAGGAGCTTCCATGTCTGATTCTTCTATCGTTATTCGCGGCGCTCGTGAGCACAACCTCCGTGATATCGATGTTTCCATTCCGCGCGACCAACTCGTGGTCATTACCGGTCTTTCTGGCTCGGGCAAGAGTTCGCTGGCATTTGACACTATCTATGCCGAGGGCCAGCGTCGATACGTCGAGAGCCTTTCGAGCTATGCGCGCCAGTTCTTGGGCCAGATGGACAAACCCGACTTGGATTCAATCGACGGCCTTTCGCCGGCGGTGTCGATCGACCAAAAGACGACGTCTAAAAACCCTCGCTCGACGGTTGGCACCGTAACCGAGATTTATGACTATCTGCGCCTGCTGTTCGCCCGTGTGGGCACCCCGCACTGTCCCGAATGCGGCCGCGTCATTGAGCGTCAGACGACCGACCAGGTTGCCGACAAGGTCTTGGCGGCGGGGGAGGGCCGCCGCGCGTTTGTGCTGGCACCGGTGGTGCGCGGGCGAAAAGGCGAGTACACCAAACTGTTTGAGGACCTTCGCGCCGAGGGCTTTAGCCGCGTGCGTGTCGACGGTGAAGTGCGCTCGCTCGACGACCCGATCGATCTGGACAAAAAGTTCAAGCACGATATCGAGGTCGTAGTCGACCGCATCGTGATTCGCGAGAACTCGCTGGGCCGTATTGCCGAGTCCGTTGAACAAGCGACTGCGCTGGCGCACGGCAATGTGAACGTATACTTGCTGCCCGACCGCGACGCTCCCGAGGGGACCGAAGGCGAGTTGCTGGAGTATTCGCTGGCGTTAGCGTGCCCGGAGCATGGACACTCCATCGATGACCTGCAGCCGCGTGATTTCTCGTTCAACGCGCCCTATGGCGCGTGCCCCGAGTGCGATGGCCTGGGCTTTAAGAAGACGGTCGATGCCGAGGCCCTAATCGAAGACCCCTCGAAGTCGATCGCCGACGGGGTCTTTGGCAGCCTGTTTGGCAACTCTAACTACTATCCGCAGATTTTCGCTGCGGTCTGTAAACACTTCAAGGTGAGCGTCGATACGCCGTGGGAGGACTTGCCCCCTCGCGTGCGTCGTGCATTCTTGGATGGCCTGGGCGATACGAAGATCTCGGTCGACTACCAAAAGCTCGACGGACGTCGCAGCCAGTGGGATACCAAGTTTTCGGGCGTGCGCAATATCCTGTACGAGCGCTATATCGAGACGACGAATGAGAACACCAAGGCGCGCTTGGAGAAGTACATCCGCGAGGAGCCGTGCTCGAGTTGCCACGGCGCTCGTTTGCGCCCCGAGATGCTCGCCGTTACCGTAGGCGGTAAGTCCATTTACGAGGTCTGCTGCCTATCGTGCCGCGAGTCGCTCAAGTTTTTTGAGGGTTTGGAGCTTACCGAGCGCCAACAATTTATCGGCGGGCGCATCGTTAAGGAAATCCTGGAGCGCTTGCGCTTTCTGGTCGATGTCGGACTTGACTATCTGACCCTCGACCGTGCCTCGGCGACGCTTTCCGGTGGCGAGGCACAGCGTATTCGACTGGCAACGCAGATCGGCGCGGGTCTCATGGGCGTGCTCTATATTCTGGACGAGCCCTCGATCGGTCTTCATCAGCGTGATAACGAGCGCCTGATCAAGACGCTCGAGCGCCTGCGCGATATCGGCAATACCGTTATCGTCGTCGAACACGACGAGGATACAATTCGTGCCGCCGACTACGTGATCGACATGGGGCCCGGCGCCGGCGTCAACGGCGGGCACGTAGTCGCGGCGGGAACGCCTGCCGATATCATGGCGTGTCCTGAGTCGATGACGGGCGCTTATCTGACCGGCAAACGAATGATCCGGGTGCCTGATGAACGGCGCAAGCCCGGTCGCGGCTGCCTTAAAATTACGGGCGCTCGAGCCAACAACCTCAAAAACGTTACTGCCCAGATCGAGTTTGGTACGCTTACGGTTGTTACCGGCGTGTCGGGATCGGGTAAGAGCTCCCTGGTTACCGACACCATTGCGCCTGCCCTTACGAATGCCATTCACCGCTCGACGCGCCCCGTGGGTCCGTATAAGAAAATCGAGGGCATCGAGTGTATCGATAAGGTTATCGATATCGACCAGTCGCCGATTGGCCGCACGCCGCGTTCCAACCCTGCTACCTATATCGGCCTGTGGGATGATCTTCGCGCGCTGTTTGCGAGTACGCCGGAGTCGAAGGCGCGCGGCTACTCGCCGGGTCGTTTCTCCTTTAATGTGAGTGGCGGGCGCTGTGAGGCGTGCAAGGGCGACGGGCAGATCAAGATCGAGATGCACTTCCTTCCCGATATCTACGTTCCCTGCGAAGTTTGCGGCGGTAAACGCTACAACCGCGAGACACTCGAGGTCACCTACCGTGGCAAGACCATCTCGGACATGCTCGACATGAGCGTCACCGAGGCGCTGGCCTTCTTTGGGAATATCCCGCAGATTAAGCGCAAGCTCCAGACGCTGTACGATGTAGGCTTAGGCTACGTGAGCCTGGGCCAGCCCGCCACGACGCTCTCGGGCGGCGAGGCGCAGCGTGTGAAGCTCGCCAAGGAGCTTCATCGACGCCAGACGGGCAAGACGTTCTATATTTTGGACGAGCCGACGACCGGTCTTCATTTTGAGGACGTCCGCCAGCTGCTCGATGTGCTGCAGCGCTTGGTCGATGCGGGCAACACGGTGCTGGTGATTGAGCACAACCTTGATGTCATCAAGGTTGCCGACCGCCTGATCGATATGGGTCCCGAGGGCGGTAACGGCGGCGGAACCGTTGTGGTTTCGGGTACACCGGAGCAGGTTGCGGACTGTCCGCAGAGTTATACGGGCAAGTTTTTGGCGCCGTTGCTCAGGCGTGACCGGGAGCGTCAGGCTCAACTTGATGCTCAATAAATAGGCGATTCAGTTTATGGGCGCCATCGACTCCTTGTGATTCGATGGCGCTTGCTGTGCCGAAGTGACGTATGCAGCCGAATTGGACATATACTTAATCCTTGCGTCCGAATGCGAGGGAAAGGATATGTCATGGCAAAGGCTGTAAAGACGCCAAAAACCAATGCGATGCGCGAGCTGGAAAGCGCCGGCATTTCCTATGTTCTACATACGTACGAAGACGATGGTGATGAGTCGGTGGGCCTGGGGGTTGCGATTTCGGAGCAGCTTGGCGAGGAGCCCGGTCAAGGATTTAAGACTTTGGTCTGCGTGACACCGTCCAACGACTATGTCGTGTGCTGCATCCCTGTTGCCGACGAGCTCGATCTAAAGTCCGCCGCGCGTGCCGCGGGGGAGAAGTCCTTGGCCATGATGCATGTGAAGGATTTGCTTGCGGCGACTGGCTACGTTCGCGGCGGCTGCAGCCCGGTCGGTATGAAAAAACGCTACCGGACGCTCATTGATGAGACATGCGTCCTTTGGGATACCATTTTTATTTCGGGAGGCAAGCGTGGTTATCAGCTCGAGCTTGCACCCGATGATTTAATTGCATTTTGCGGGGCGACGGTTGCCGCGATTACGAGAGAGGACTGAGCGATGCCGCAGGAAGAATTGAAGTGCGGAGCTCATTTTGCAAAAGAATCTGCGCCTCAGACGCCCTCATCCGAAGCTTCTTCGTCGCGAGATGACACTGACGACATGGGCTCGTCGGACTACTCCACGGTTGGTCGTTCCGCCGGGCTTATGACCATCCTGACCATCGTGTCTCGCGTTACCGGTTTTATTCGAACGTGGGCAATGGCGGCCGCTATTGGTATGTCGTTACTCTCGTCCTCCTATCAGGTCGCCAACAACCTGCCCAATATGCTCTACGAACTCGTGATGGGCGGCATGCTCGTGACGGCGTTTTTGCCCGTGTACATGGGCGTGAGGCGTGAGCAGGGTCGCGAGGCCTCGAACGAGTACGTGGGCAACCTGCTCGGCATTCTGCTTTTAGTGCTGGGTGGCATTTCGTTGCTGGGGACCGTGTTCGCCCCGGGCTTTATCTGGACGCAATCGTTCCTTTCGGGTGACGGCGGCAGCATGGATACCGCTGCGTTCATGTTCCGTTTCTTTGCCATCCAGATTCTGTTTTATGGTTTGGGCTCGGTGTTCTCGGGCGTTCTCAACGCACACCGCGACTACTTCTGGTCGACGTTTGCCCCGGTCCTCAACAATGTGATCGTCATTGCGAGCTTTATGGGTTTTGCGCCCGTGTCCGCACAGTTTGGCGAACGTGCCGGCATCATCTTGATTGCGGCCGGTACGACCCTCGGTGTCTTTGTTCAGATGGCATGTCAGATTCCCGCGCTTGGCAAGCACGGCGTGCATCCCCATATCCATATCGACTTTAAGGACCCCGCGCTGCGCCAGACGATTGCGCTCGGTATCCCGACGCTGCTCGCCACGGTGTGCATGTTTGTCTCGACTTCTATCACCAACGCTGCCGCGCTGGTGGTCCAGCCCGAGACGGGTCCTTCCGTCATCGCCTATGCGCGCCTGTGGTACACGCTGCCCTACGCGCTGATTGCCGCCTCGCTTTCGACGGCGCTCTATACCGAGCTCTCTCACGACGCGCAGGAGAAGGATTACGACAGCGTTCGCACGGGCATTTCGCGTGGCGTCGCCCAGATGCTGTTCTTCCTGATTCCGTTCGCGCTGTACCTGATTGTCTTCGCGCGTCCGCTCAACATGATTTACTGTGCCGGCAAGTTTGATGAGTCCGGCGTGGCGCTGGTGTCCGAGTTCCTTGTCTACCTGGCGTTCTCGCTGCCGCTCTACGGCGTGGTCGTGTTGATGCAGAAGAGCTTCTCTGCCTTGCTCGACATGAAGCCCTATAGCCGCTATTGCCTGTATTCCGCCATCGGCCAGGCCGGCTCGGTTCTACTGTTTGGCGTTGTGCTGGGCTTCGGTATGCCGGCAATCGCGCTTTCGTATGTCGTCGACTACGTGATCTTGGTCGGTTGCTCGCTGTGGTGGCTGCGTCGTCGTCTGCGTGGCCTTCAGGTCAAATCTATCCTGCATGGCGGTTTCTTTGGCCTTTTGCTCGGTGGCCTGGGCGCTGCCGCAGGCGCCGGCGTCATGTGGGCGCTTGAGCACTTTGTCGGGGCACTTGGCGGCTCGATTCTGATTACTCTTGGTTACGTTTGCGTTGCGGGTGTCGTCTCGCTTGCTGTTACCTTTGGCCTTGCCGTCGTCCTTAAGATGCCCGAGGTCTCGGCGCTGCTTCGTCGCAAGTAGGTGCGTGTGGCCGGTCACGACAACATTCCAACACTCGCCGAGCAGGTTTCGCGCGTTCCCACGCAGCCCGGATGTTACCTTTGGAAAGATGCCAAGGGCGATGTCATCTACGTTGGCAAGGCGAAAAACCTGCGTTCCCGTATGCGCCAGTACGTGACGCTGCAGGATGAGCGCCAAAAAATACCGCTCATGATGCAATTGGTTGCGAGCTTTGACTACATCGTTGTCGAAACCGAGCATGAGGCGCTTGTACTCGAGCGCAACCTGATCGGCCAGTACCATCCGTACTTTAACGTCGACCTCAAGGATGACAAGAGCTACCCCTTTATCGCCATTACAAAGGGCGACCTGTATCCCGCTATCAAATATACGCGCGAGCGCCATAAGCCGGGAACGCGCTATTTTGGACCCTATACCGATAGCCGTGCGGCACGTGAGACGATAGATACGCTGCGCAAGGTTATCCCCATCTGCTCCGCATCCTGTGCGGAGTGGCGTCGTTGTCGTCGTATCGTCGAGTCCCACAAGGGCGAGGAAGACATCGTCAATATGATTTGCGCGCAAAACGGGCGTCCCTGCTTTGACTACCATGTCGGGCGCGGCCCGGGTGCGTGTGTCGGCGCGATTTCTCCTACGGACTATGCCAAGAACGTCAAACGTGTCGAGCGCTTTTTGTCGGGCCATCGCAAGGATGTCGTCGATGAGCTGACCTCCGAGATGACGGATGCCGCCGAGGCACTCGACTTTGAGCGCGCGGCACGCGTCAAACGTCGTTTGGAGGTCATCAGGGGTCTGGACGATCGTCAGCAAGTCGTTTTTCCCTCCAGTGTCGATATCGATGTCATCGGTTTCTATCGCGAGGAGACCATCTCTGCCGCTTGCGTCTTCGTCGTTCGCGAGGGCCGAACAGTTCGCACCTGCGAGTTCATTCTCGACAAGGGTCTTGATGTTGACGAGGAAGAGCTCCAGTCGGGCTTTCTTAAGCGCTATTACGACGAGACGGCTGATATTCCAGCTGAGATAAACCTCTCTGTCGAGCTTGAGGATGCGGAGGCGCTGGGGGAGTGGCTTGCAGGCAAGCGTGAGCGTTCCTGCCATCTCCATAGGCCGCAGCGTGGCGAAAAGCACCGTTTGCTCGATATGGCATCCAAAAATGCGCGCCATGCCCTCATGCGCTACATGATGCGAACGGGGTACGCTGACGACCGCACCAATCAGGCGCTCCTAGAGCTCGAAAGCGCGCTGGCGCTGCCGGCGCCGCCGATGCGTATCGAGTGCTTCGATATCTCGACGCTGCACGGAACCTTTACCGTCGCCTCGATGGTGGTGTTTACCAACGGACGCGCCGACAAGAGCCAGTACCGTCGTTTTAAAATTCAGGCCGAATTGGACGAGGCAAACGACTTCGTGTCGATGTCCGAGGTTTTGGGACGACGCTATGCTCCCGAGCGCATGGCCGACGAGCGCTTTGGCTCGCGCCCCGATTTGCTCGTTGTCGATGGCGGTAAGCCGCAATTGACCGCTGCGATCAAGCAACTTGAGGCTCTTGGGCTCGATATACCAGTTTGTGGCTTGGCAAAGGCCGATGAGGAGGTTTTCGTGCCTTGGGACGAGACTCCCGTCGTGCTGCCGACCGGGTCTGCTTCGCTCTATCTAATTAAACAGGTGCGCGATGAATCGCACCGTTTTGCAATCACATTCCATCGTGAGTTGCGTGATAAAGCCATGACAGTTTCGGTACTCGATGACGTTCCAGGCGTGGGACCCACCAGAAAACGTGCCCTTATGCGCCATTTTGGCTCGATGAAGCGTTTGCGCGCGGCGAGCGAGCAAGAGATCGCGGAAGTTCGCGGCATACCTGCCGATGTTGCCAAGGCGGTCCACGAGGCGCTCGTTGCGTGGAATGCCGAGCGCGCCGAGGCGGCGGCTGGCCATTCCGATAGCTAAACACGAGCCTAAACAACTGATATACATGATTGCGCGATTTTCAACCATTTATTTCGCCATGATTGCCTGCTGGTTTCGGGTTTTATTAACGCTAAAACGTTTGACTAACCCAAGCGAAAACCCTGCTATCCTGCGGGTTGACGAAGACTGATATCTCACCTCGCCGATACATACTGTCTGGCGAATCGTTTGTCAACGAATTCGGTGAACGGTAGTAAATACCGTTCAAGCGTATGTATGTATCGGTCGCCG
>USPT01000041.1 GCA_900556705.1 uncultured Collinsella sp. | reverse complement strand
CGGCGTTTCGATTGCAGAAAATTAAGCCCCTGCGGTTGCTTTTGGTGACGCTATATTCCTCGATCTTCTCGGTGATATGACGTACGCGCTCGTCGGATGTTAGGCGTCCGAATAAGGCGGTATCTTCGACCGTTTCGTCGTCAATCTCCAGATCGTGAATGCCAAAATAATGGAAGGGGGCTAGCATTTTCTCGGCCAAAGCGTCCTGTAGCGTGATCTGGAACGCGATGACGTGATTGAAAAGGGCAAAGACGTCATAGCCGTCGGTGCGATTGGGTGTAGCGGTCATACCCAGATAAAACCGAGGCGTAAAGTGCGACATGATGGATTGGTAACCCTGGGATCCCGTGCGGTGGGCCTCGTCGATGACGATGTAGTCGAACTCATCGGGACGGAAATCGCTCAAATGTTTGGCGACCGAAGAACACATGGCAAACACGCAGGTAGCATTGCTTGTATTCTTGCCAGTTTGATAGGTGTCGAACGTATAGGTACTACCTAAGAGCCGTTCGTAGCTTGCGCGGGAGGCGTCGATAATGCGCCGACGGTGCGCAAGAAAGAGGACGCGCCGGGGTTTAGTTGCGAGTACGTCGAACGCCGAAAGGAAGGTCTTGCCGGTGCCGGTTGCCGAGACCAGCAGGGCGTGGGTCTCGCCCTTGCGGTGGATTACGCCGAGCGCCTCAAGGGCGCGCTGCTGCATTTTATTGGGATTGATTTCTTCGAGGTCATTCTGCGCCGGCGTTTCCGCAGATCTGAATGTCGGTTTCGATTTGGGCTTTGGCGGACGTGCCGATCGATATGCGGCATAGTTCTCAATCCAGTCTTGGGAAAGCAAAACGGTTGAGGTGTCGTTCCACAACGAATCAAACTCGCCCCTCAGTTCGCCGAGTAGGCGGCTGTTCTCGACAGTCTGGTACAGCACGTTCCATTCTTTATTACAGGTGAGGGCGGTCTGCGTCATGTTCGAGCTGCCGACGATGACCGTGCTGGTTTCTCCCTTATCAAAAATGTATCCCTTGGCATGCAAATTACCCTGGAATACGCGAACTTCTATGCTGTCGTATTCCAGCAGCTTGCGAAAGGCATCGGGTGAGTTGAAGTTGAGATAGGTGGACGTGAGCAGTCTGCCCTTAATGCCACGCTGTTTGAGCTCCTGGAACGCCTCGACCAGGATTTGAAGGCCGCCGTCTGCAACAAACGCTACGCAAAAGTCAAAAGAGCTGCAGGTTGAGAGCTGCTCCTTGATAACAGATAGTAGTGTTCCGCCGGTCGCCTTAGAGTTGGCGATGAGCTTGGGTGAATCGTTCTCGCGTGCAAGCGAGTTAAATTCAATATCAATCTGCTGCTGCGTAGTCATCCTGACCAAACCTTTCGCAAGACCATGCTGGCGCCATGATAACAGATCGATCGTTCGTGTTTTGGGCGTATGTCAGTTTACATCGCCGAATTGTCTCGTTGGCTGTATATAACAACGTAGGAGGTTAGATTTTCAAAATGCTCGAGGCATATTGTTGTTGCTCAGTCAGCGTTCGGCACCCTTCCCAACGCTCGTATGATTTGCTTCTGAGATCGCTTCTGCTCTCTAATGGCAGCCGCGAGAGCTCTTCGGCGTTCGATTTTGGCTTGCAGCTCATCAACCTCTGCAGCAGGTACATAGTCACTTTTGACCTTGTCGCCGACTCGATAGTTGAGATAGCAGTATTCGTGGCCCTTTATGTTTCGCATGCGGATGCTGCCCTTTGGAAGGAGATTGATTTCCTGCTCCATGAGGCCCAAGAGGCGGCTTGAGCGTGCGTATTCCTCTTCTAGGACATCGTCTAAGACGGACATGGCGCCTCCCTTCCGAGTAGTTACCCTACGTTCTATCAAATCAAATTATTTGTAGGGTAACTCAAACGTGTCCGCACGGCATGGGACACTTGCCCTGCCGCCCTGCTCTGCCGCGGCGGCATGTACCCAAACAACGACCCTCTAAGGAGTTCGATACCAATGAGCGATAACACCAAGCATCTCGCGAAGAAGTGCGTCAAGGACGCGGGGCCGTGCCTCGCGTTGTGCCTTGCCGGCGCAGCGGTCGCGCTGCTGGCTGTTCTGGGGCCATTCGACGTGCTCCGAAGTGCCAGTTCTCTGCACGTTTGCATGGCCCTTGCCGGCGCCATGATGACCGGCGGCGTACTCGATCTGATTTTTTGGGTGCTCGACCCGTTTGGATGGAAGAACGAGGGGTAAGCCCTAAGGGATGGATACCCCGCAGCAACAGGAGGTCCCCGTGATCTGGTTTACCGGCGATACTCACTTTGGACACGAGAACATGCTACGGCTTAGCGATAGGCCTTGGTCGACTGTTGCGCAGATGAACGATGCCATGGTCGCCAACATTAACAGCAAGGTTGCTGCGGATGACGAGCTCTACATCTTGGGTGACTTTAGCTTTAAGATGACGGTCCAAGACGCCTACGAGCTGCGCAAAAGCATTGCCTGCAAGCGCGTCCATCTGCTGCCTGGCAACCACGACAAAGACTGGACGCAGCCTGCGGTAGCGGATGCTTTTATCGTCGAGCCGCCCATTTGCGCGCTCAAGATCAACCGCCAAAAAATCGTGCTGAGCCACTATCCCATGGTCGACTGGCAGGGCATGTCGCACGGCAGCTGGCATTTGCACGGGCATATCCACAGTTGCGGCAGCGCATACAACGAGTTCAACCGCAGGCAGGGACTGCTGCGCTATGACGTGGGCGTGGACGCCAGCAGCTACGCCCCGGTGAGCTTGGAGGAGCTCAAAGCTTGGTTTGCGCAGGTAGACGAACCGATGTGTTGCGTTAAATGGCCGTGGTGGGTCAATGCCACGGGCGACGAGCAGGTCGAGCACGATCTCGAAAGTTATAAGAGGGAAGTGGTAATCCGATGACGGTCTATGTGACGGGCGATATTCACGGCGGCCTCGACATGCAAAAGCTGCACGATTGGGACCTTGGGGATAGCCTGACGAGCGACGACTATCTCATCGTCGCGGGCGACTTTGGCTTTCCGTGGGATTTCTCTGCCGAGGAATGTGCCGATATTGCCTGGCTGGAATCGCGTCCCTATACCGTGCTGTTCGTCGACGGCAATCACGAGCGTTTCGATCACTGGGCGGAGCGTCCTATGGAGTTGTGGCACGGTGGGCTGACGCAGCGCCTGTCGGATACCTCCCCCATACGGCGCCTGACGCGCGGCGAGGTTTTTGAGCTCGACGGCTCAACGATCTTTACCATGGGCGGTGCCACGAGCGTGGATAAGGAATATCGCATTCCCTATTCCAGTTGGTGGCCACAAGAGCTGCCGGATGAGCGCAACTTTGAGGAGGCGCGGGCAAAGCTCGAGAGCGTGGGCTGGAAAATCGACTACGTGATCACCCACACCTGCTCTACGCGCATGCTTTCGCCCACGCTTTATCCGACACCCGGCTGGAATTACCCCGCCGTTGATCGGCTTACGGCATTTTTCGATGAGCTGGAGCACCACTGGGATTACAAACGCTGGTACTACGGGCATTTCCATCGGGATGCCAACCCGGCCGAACGCCACACCGTGCTCTACGACTGCATCGTTCGCCTAGGCGACGAACTCCAGCCTTGGGATGTTGCGTAGGGGCGGGGTGGCTGGCTACTCGGCCGTTACGGTGATGTTCTCTCGGTGCGCGCGGATGACATCCCAGCTAAAGTGCTCGACCAACTGCTCGGCGGTACGCGGCGTGGTGTCTGGCGCGATGCCTGTTTGCCCGGCGAGCCAGCCCAGTAGTGCCTCGGGCGTGCCAAAGCGGGCGCGTAGTTCGCCCAGGTCCAGATCGCGGTCGCGCTTGGAAAGGCGGCGGCCGTCCGGTGACATGAGCAGCGGAATGTGCGCGTAGCGCGGCGTGGGAAGGCTCAGCAGATGCTGCAGGTAGATCTGGCGTGGTGTGGAGCCAAGCAGGTCGCATCCGCGTATGATCTCGGTAACACCCATGGCGGCGTCATCGACCACCACGGCCAGCTGATAGGCAAACACGCCGTCGCTGCGGCGCACCAAAAAGTCGCCGCATTCGGTGGCGAGCGCTTCGCATTGGGCCCCGTACGTGCGGTCCACGAATTCGATCACATCGTCTGCGAGGTCGTCGACGGCGGGCACGCGCAGGCGCGTGGCCGGGGCGCGCAGGGCACTGCGGCGGGCGACCTCTTCGGCCGAAAGCCCTCGGCAGGAGCCGCGATAGATGGGCGTGCCGTCGCTGGCGTGCGGCGCGCTCGCGGCGTGGAGTTCGGCGCGCGTGCAAAAGCAGGGGTAGGTGAGGCCGGCGTCTTGCAGCTGGTGCAGGGCGTCCTCGTACAAGTCCAGGCGATCGTGCTGGTAGTAGGGGCCTTCGTCCCACTCAAGCCCCAGCCAGGCCAGGTCGTCAATCAGTTGAGCGGCAAGTTCCGGGCGCTTGCAGCGATCGTCCAGGTCCTCGATGCGCAGTACGATGCGGCCGCCCTGGCTGCGGGCCGAAAGCCACGCGCACAGGCAACTGAACACGTTGCCCAGGTGCATGCGGCCCGAGGGCGACGGGGCAAAACGGCCCACGACGGGCGCGGGGGCAGAGGCGGCCGGCGTCGTTGGCGCGTCCGCGGCGGGCGTTGCTATGTTGCGTGCTTTGATATCCATGCGGACGAGTATAGCGCGGGGCGCGATGGGGAGACGTCACTGTGGTCCGCAAGTTGTCGAAGCCCCGCATTGCGTATGGCGGGCCGCAGACTCGGCGCTTTGATTCCTGTCCATCAATTCGGCGCCTTAGACGACAGAAACCCCGGCAGCTCTTCGCAACTGCCGGGGTTTCCGCGGAAAAGGGGGACATGATCCTCGAGCGAACGGCAAAGGGGCAAACCGTTTTCGCTCAACTGCTTTATGCCCCTCGGCTGGCGGCTCAATCAGCGCATGCCGCGCCCACACAAAGCCGCTACACCTGTGACGGAGCTGTGGAGTGGTATCTATTGCTGGCGCAGGCCATGCCAAGGGTGTCCCTAATGACTAGTCATTTAAGAACGTCCCCAATGACTAGCTGCCGGGGTGCGGGCGTGACTTTCATCCCGTTTGGCGCTCCGGTCGCCTAGATGTTCGTCATGCGTACCCGCAAACGTGGGACAATGGCGCTGTTGGTTTTACAGACAAAGGATATGCCTATGAACGCCCTCGTTGCCAAGACCTGTCGGCAGCGTCGCCTATTCGCGCGATTTGCTTCCGTCTGCGCACTCGTCGCGCTTGCATTGTTGCTACTGCCCGCCGCCGCGCACGCCGACGGCTATTCCATGACCCAAACCTATATCGGTGCCACGGTCGAGGCCGATGGATCGCTGACCGTTGTCGAGGGACGTCGGTTTGATTTCGACGACGACATCAACGGCGTGTATTGGGAGATCAATGCGGGCACCAACCAGCAGGGCGGTGCGGCGGGTGTCGACGTGCTGAGCGTCGAGGAAGACGATGCCGCGTTTAACAGGGTCGACTATGCAAACAAAGGCGACAGCGGCGTCTATACGGTCGAGCAGTCCGACGGCGGCGTAAGGATCAAGGTTTTCAGCCCCCACGAGAGCGGCGATAGCGCGATCTATTACGTGAGCTACACCATGACCGGTGCGGTCATGAACTGGGCCGATACCGCCGAGCTCTACTGGAAGTTCGTGGGTGACGGCTGGTCCGCGGATTCCGACGATGTCGAGATGGAAGTGTACTTCGCAAACGCCGCTGCCGGGACGGCGGCCGTCAAGGGCGATAACTTCCGCGCATGGGGTCACGGTCCGCTGACGGGCGACGTGTCACTCGATGCGGATGAACCCATGGTCACCTATACCATTCCCTGCGTGCATCAGGGCGAATTCGCCGAGGCGCGCATCGCCTTCCCCAGCGACTGGGTGCCATGGCTTTCCGCTTCAAGTGAGGAGCGCATGCCGACAATCCTGAGCGAGGAGAAGGCGTGGGCCGACGAAGCTAACGCCCGCCGCGCTCACGCTCGCGTGATTTCCAATGCGCTTGCCGTGTTAAGTGTTGTCGCAGCGGTGGCCTTTACCGGCACAATCGTTGTGCTCAAGCTGCGCCGCCGCAAGCCCAAGCCGCTTTTCCAGGACGAATATTTCCGCGATGTGCCTTCGGCCGACCATCCCGCCGTGCTTTCGGCCCTCATGAGCTGGAACGAGGTACCCGATCAGGCATATATCGCCACGCTCATGAAGCTCACCGACGACCGTGTGATCAAGCTGGAGCAGGCGACCGTGACCAAGGCCAAGAAGGGTCTGTTGGGGCGTGAAAAAGAAGAGCAGACATATCGCGTGACGGTGAGTGATGCGGGCTGGAAGTCGGCCAAGGGCATTGACCACATGGTGCTCAAGGTTTTCTTTGCCGGTGCTAAGCCCGACGAGAACGGCGATCGCTCGCGCACGTTTGACGAGCTGCAGCACTACGTTAAACAGCACGCTACGCCCGTGGGGGACAAGCTCGAGGACTATCAGAACACCGTTAAGGGCAAGCTGGCCGATAGCGAGTACGTTGCCTCGGAC
This sequence comes from uncultured Collinsella sp., assembly GCA_900556705.1. Lineage (GTDB taxonomy): Bacteria > Actinomycetota > Coriobacteriia > Coriobacteriales > Coriobacteriaceae > Collinsella. Next base: position 1,997 of record USPT01000041.1, on the reverse strand, counting down.
GGCATCGTTGCAATGGTGTTTTGCCTGGTTCTTGGTATTCTGATCGCCTTTGTTCCCGTGGGATCCATTTTCTTTACTGACAGCGCGCAGGTGAACATTATCGCCGCGGTTATCTCGGCGCCGATTGTGCTGGTGGGTATTGGCGTGGGCCTTACTTTCCGCCGCTTTACGCCGGAGGGCGCCGAGGTGGCGGCTCGCTGCAAGGCGCTCAAGCATTGGCTCGAGGACTTCACGCGTCTAAAGGAAGCCGTCCCCGGCGATCTGGTCCTGTGGAATAAACTTCTGGTGATGGGTGCGGCGCTGGGCGTTTCGAAGGAAGTGCTGCGTCAGCTTGCCGAGGCCGTTCCTCCCGAGGTGCGCGAGGCCGACGGTTTCTACGACAATTACCCCTGCTACTGGTGGTACTACCATCATTACGGCATCGATTCGCCGCTCGATTCGTTTAACGATGTGTATCACGAGAGCATCCGTGAGCTGGCTTCGAGTTCCGATAGCTCGAGCGGCGGCGGGGGCGGCGGCTTCTCGGGCGGCGGCGGAGGCGGCGTCGGCGGAGGCGGCGGCGGAACGTTCTAGCGAGCGCTTGCTTTGGGGTGGACCTTTCTGGGCGGTTGCCAGGGAAGATCCATCCCATTTTTGTGCATCGAAACGGGCCATACTTTCCGCTGCGGACCTTCGCACAAGGGGCAGTGGGCAAAAAATGCCAAATATGAGTACTGTTGCCTAGATTGTCACATTTGTTTGTACTAAAAAATGGACCCCTAACGAGATTGTTTCTCGTTAGGGGTCCATTTTATTGTACAGTTGGGGAGATACGTTAGTTCATCCAACGCGTCGAGAGGTCTAAGAGACCCGAAAAAGCCGAATTGCGCTGCTACTAAAAAGGTAACAGTACTCATATTTGATGTTTTTTGACCACAGCTATTTGCGAACCCCTATATAGCGACCTCAAGAAGGGCTTCGTCGATCGTTTTGATCAAGACTGTCCCCAACGATTAGTCATTTAAGAACGTCCCCAACGACTAGGTGTGGTTGCTGCCAAGGAACGTCCCTAACTGCCAGGTTTAGACTGTTAGGTCCAGCTCGTAGAGGAAGCTTTCGCGCGGCATGTCGTGGCGGCGCTCTTCGCGGTTGGCGCGGTGCGTGGCCGTGCGCTTAAAGCCGTGCAGCTCGTAGAACTTCCACGAGCAGTTGGAGTCGGTGTACAGGTGCGCCCTCGTCGCTCCAAGCGAGGACAGGTGTGAGACGGCGGCATCGAGCAGAACCGTGCCAACGCCCAGGCCATGGACATCGCGATCCACGGCAAGCAGCGTGACCTCGTTGTCGTGCGGCAACGGGCTGCTCTCGAGCAGGCGGTTGTTGGTTCGGATGGTTGCGCGCACAAACGAGAGATACTCGGCGCACGCATCGGGCTCTAGCTCACGCATCTGCGATAGCAGCGCGCGTTCGGTATCCATCCAATGCTCGTTGATAGTGGCGCCGGAGCTCTGTCCCGCACGCGCGAGCGAAATGCCACGCGCCTGACCGTCGATTACGGCAACCTGTGAAAACGTCGACGACGAAAGGCAATAGGCGAGGTCGCACGCGGCCTCAAGGCGGTTGTACTCATCGTTATCCGAATTGTTATGCCAAAGCTGCTGCAGAATCAGCGCGATGGCGTCGAAGTCTTCGGTATCAAACGGTCGGTAGAGAACCCGCGAGACCATGGTGCCTCTTTCTTTTGCGGATGCATATCGAGCACAGTTCTACCACGCCATTGGCATCTAATTATGGTGCCCCTGTGTTCCATGAACTCACCGTGCCCGGTGCCATGCCCATCCCCTCCGCTCGCAAACTTTTTCTGCACATGCGCCCGTTGCGGGGTGCATCGATGCGCTCGATGCGCTACATTAAATCAGTATTTTCAATGCCGCTGCGCGAGCGCTGCAGATCGACGTATCACCGACTCACAGAGCACGGCGGCGTACCAGACAGGAGGACTGCATGGGATCTGATGTGAA
>USPT01000040.1 GCA_900556705.1 uncultured Collinsella sp. | reverse complement strand
AGATGCTCATGGGAAACGGGTTGGGGCGCTGGAACACCATGCCCACGCGCTGGCGAAGGCGGCAGATGTCGTAGTCGCCCAGGATATCTTGACCATCGAGCGCAATCTTGCCCTCGATGCGGCAATCCTTGATGCCGTCGTTCATGCGGTTAAAGCAGCGCAGCAACGTGGACTTTCCGCAGCCCGAAGGCCCGATAAACGAGGTGATCTGCTTGTCGCGGATCTTGATATTCACGTCCTTGAGCGCATGATGGTCGCCATAGAACAGGTCGAGGCCCTCGACGTCGATGCGCGTCGGCGAGGCGGCAAGATCCTCTGCCGTGGGGCGAGTCGCATCCCCAACCTCGCGCTCGTGCGCGGCCTCGGCCTGCGCTTCCATGAGTTCTTCAAGCTCCGTGGGCTCCACAGCCGCAGCAGCCGTCATACCGCATACCTCCACATCGATATCAATTCAGCAGTATCGATAGTAGAAATCGCGGCTCATATGCACGTGAGCGCATTGTCAAGTGTTTGTAAGGGCACGCTGGCTATACGGCGGGCAGCTCGATGGTGAATATCGTGTGTTCGGGCGTCGATTCACATGCAACGGTACCGCCGTGTGCCGCGATGATCTCCTTGGCAATAGCAAGGCCCAGACCGGCACCACCGCGATTGGTCGCACGCGCCGCATCCAGGCGATAGAACTTCTCAAAGATCACCTTGAGCTTTGCCTCAGGGATGGGATCGCCCTGATTGATAAAGCGCACGCGCACGCCACCGCCGTCCCGGCGTCTGGCCTCGATCGTGATGGTCGAGCCCTCATAGCTATAGGCAATAGCGTTTTTCATGATGTTGTTGAACACGCGAGCCATTTTGTCGCCATCCACGAGCACCGTCAGGTCCTCGCGAATATCAACTTGGGCTTCCTTATGCTGCTCGTTGAGGATGGGATAGAACTCGTCAGCCACCTGAGCCAGCAGCAACCCCAGATCAACATAGCCGCGCGTGAGCACGATATCGTGGAAGTCAAAGCGCGTGATATCGAAGAACTCTTCGATGAGCGTATCGAGCCGGTGCGCCTTGTCGAGCGCCACGCCCGTAAAGTGCGCACGTTGCTCAACCGGCAGCTCGGGAGCCTCTTGCAGCAGCGAAAGATAGCCCACCACACTGGCAAGCGGGGTGCGTAGGTCATGTGCCAAGTACGTGACCAAATCGTCCTTGCGATGCGACTCGTCACGCAGAGCTTGCTGCACCTTGCGCTCACGGTCACGCACGCGGTTAAGGGCGCCCTCGACCTCCAAGAAGTCGCCGTCGATGTTATCCCAGGTGTCGGGGTGATCGATCAGGCGATCTTGAATACGAGCGGCCAGCACACAATCGGCATGCTGCTCGCCCTGCTCGTAGCCCTGGTAGTACAGGGCGCGGCCACACAAGAACAGCACGCACGCGGCAAGCGCCAGCACAAAGCCAAGCATGTTGAATACAAAGCCGGCATCGAACAGCACCGGGCCTTCGATGCCGCCGAGCGCCATGGCGCCAATCGCCAACGTCATGGCCCACGCGGCGCCGCCAATCACCACGCAGCGGCACACGATCTCAAATCGATCGATCAGCAAAAAGCCAACAAGCAGCACCGCCAAGATTCCAACGATGTTATCGATGCCAATCAGCAGCAGGCTCAGCAAAAAGAGCAGCACCGTTGCAAGCGCGCGGTTGTCGACGACTGACCTCACGTATTCAAAGAGTCGATCGGGCACCTCGAACGCTTGCCTATCGTCTTTTGTCATATCAAGATCCTCACAAGCGAAAAGCGTTATTCGATGATGTAGCCGACGCCCCAGACGTTTTTGATAAAGCGCGGCTTTTGTGCGTCGTCGCCGATCTTTTCGCGCAAGTGGCGAATGTGCACCATCACCGTATTGTTGGAGCCGGGCATAAAGTCCTCGTTCCATACCGCGCGGAACAGGTCCTCCACGGCCACCACGCTGCCGCGATGCTCGACCAGATACAGCAAGATTGAATACTCGGTGGGTGTGAGGCGTACCGGTGAACCGTCCACCGTTACGGAACGAGCATCGCGGTTGATCTCCAAGCCGTCGAGCTGAATGGTCGGCGACTCGGCCGCCTGCGCACGGCTACCGTAGCTGGTGTAGCGGCGAAGCTGAGCGTGCACACGCGCGATGAGCTCCAGCGGGCGGAACGGCTTAACCACGTAATCGTCCGCACCAAGCGAAAGGCCCTCGATCTTGTCTTGCTGGGCATCGCGCGCCGTCAGCATGATCACAGGATAGGTATGGCTGGAACGGATCGTACGCAGCAGCTCAAAGCCATCGATATCGGGCAGCATGACATCCAGCAGCGCCAGATCGAACTCCTGCTCCAAGATTGCCTTGGCAGCATCGGCCCCGCTATAGGCAATCTGGACATCAAAGCCCTCTTTTGTAAGGTAGATACCAACCAAGTCGGCGATGGCCTTTTCGTCATCAACTACCAAAATGCGCTCGTTCATGCGTGCTCCTCTCGCGCTCCATTATGCCCGAGGGGGCGCCCGTTACACACAACAAGCGTGGGTGATTAAGTCGGCCTTAAGCACCCTTGTGCCCGTTCGGGCGCGGATGTGGGCCACGCACGCACGCGATGATCGCCGACGCCGGCAAACGATATACTCTTGTTCCAGAAGAGACCATCCCGTCGAAAGCGAAATCCGTGAAGTCCCTCACCTCTTTTGCAAAGCGCTCAGCCCAGCTTGCCGCCGGCTTTGTCTGCGCTATCGCCCTTGCCGCTGGCGTGCCCACCGTCGCCGGCGCCCAAGTGCTTACGACCGACAATGTTTGCGGCAAAACCGCCGATGCGCGCGGCATCACGGCCGAAAACCTGCCCGATATCGATGCGACCAATGCCCTCGTCATGGGCAAAGACGGCACCGTCTACTATGGGCGCGGCGCCGATGAGCAGGTCAAAATCGCCTCGATCACCAAGGTCATGACCGCAATCCTAACCGTCGAGAATTGCAAAATGGACGAGAGGGTCACGGTGAGCAACGCCGCAGCCACCGTGGGTAATTCGACCGCCGGCTTGCTCGAAGGCGACGAGCTTACCGTTGAGCAGGCACTGCGCGGCCTGATGATTCCCTCGGGCAACGACGCCGCCATCGTGCTCGCCGAATATGTGGGCAAGAAGATCGACCCTAAGACCAAAGACGCCGAGGCCACATTTGTGAAGGCCATGAACGAGCGCGCTAAGAAGCTCGGCTGCACCGGTACGCTTTTTGAAAACCCGCATGGTCTGGACTTTGATGAGTGGGCCGGCGACATGCACTCAACCGCACATGACGTGGCACTGATGATGCAGGAGGCCATGAAAAACGACACGATCCGCGAGGTCGTAGCGAGCGAGGATTCCTGGATCGAGGTCACGGGCGCCGACGGCACCGACCATTCGCATTCCATGGACACGCATAACTATTTGCTGGGCCAAGATGGCAACATCGGCGGCAAGACCGGCACCACCGACGACGCGGGCTATTGCTTTACGAGCGCCTACAACCGCGACGGCGACGAGATCTACACCGTTATTTTGAACTCCACCACCACCGATCAGCGCTTTACCGATACCGCCGCCCTTGCCAATTGGTACTACGGTCACAAGGTGACGGTCGCAATCGCCAACACGCAGGAAAAGACCGCCAACGGCAACCCGCTTATGGCACGCATTAGCCAGACAGATTGGACGGACAAGACGATCGACGCCACGCTCGCCGATCCCACGGCGCAAGCGACCGTGTTTTCCCTTGCCGGCGAGGTGACCGAAAAGGTTAGCTACGACGATCTTTCGGGCACGGTGCATGTGGGCGACAAGGTAGGCAGCGTTACACTCAAGCAAGACGGCACCAAGATCGCCGTCATGGACCTGGTTGCTGACGAGGAAGGCGCAGGGCCGAATCCCATTGAGTGGCTCCTTGTGAAGCTCGACCGCCTGGGCCGCCGCATCGACAACCGCCCACTCACGGCAGAAAGCGAGACCGTCGCCAAGGCGCCCGAGATGTAAGATCGAAGAACAATACACTCGCTGAAAGGAGGCGTCCAACGGGGCACCTCATTTTTTGAGGGTTCGAATCCCCAGTTAACATTCTCCTAATTAAAAAAAGGGCCCCAAATGGGACCCTTCTTTCAATTCATACTGGCGGAGAGCTGGGGATGTCCGGGCATGCTACGCATGCCCTCCGGCTTCAAAGCCTGGCGGCTTTTCGCCCACGGGCTACAAACGCTTTCGCGTTTGCTTAACGCCCGTGCCCTCTCGGGTTCGAATCCCCAGTGCCCTTTCTCGATAATAAAAAAGGGGCCCCGATGGGACCCTTCTTTAAAGTTAAACTGGCGGAGAGCTGGGGATTCGAACCCCAGATGCCCTTTTGGGGCATACTCGCTTAGCAGGCGAGCACCTTCGGCCTCTCGGTCAGCTCTCCGTAACAGCCGTTCTATAGTAACCAAACAGCCAAGGATGGGCAAGAGGGAATTTGGAGCGATTCCATTTTTACCTTTCCCGCACCGCCTCCAACAAATAGTCGCGCATATACGGAATTGCAAACGAAACACAGCCATAGCCCGCAGGCTCAATCAACCCCGCATCGATGAGACGTTTACGATACGAGCCGACCTTGTTCGCCGGCAACCCCATCTTCTTGGCGATATCACCGTTGGCAATCTCATCGCCCTCGCATTGAGCCATTGCCGCGAGATACTGAAACTGTCGCTCTGAAACCCTGCGCAGCGCCGGGGCAATCACCATAGCATTAAAGCTATCAAGAGCCGCTTGGATACCTTTACGCGCGGACCCTTCGTTCACGCTCTCCGCCCCGCTGCGCGCAGCAACCTGCCAAGCGTAATATCCGACCAACTGGACCATAAAGGGATAGCCTGCTGAAGCCTTTGTTAATAGCTCAGCGGCGTCTTCATCGAGCTCCTTGCCCGCTCGTCTCATTGTATCCTCAAGCGATCCACCGACTTCAAAATCGGAGAGACGAGTGAGTTCGATATGTTTTGCCCGCTGAAGGAAGGTAAGGGTATCATCAACCACCACGCCATCCACCGATGTTGGCAAGCCGGCGAATGCAAAAGCGACATTCGCCCCTTGGCGAATCAAAAGCTGCATCTCATTGCCCAGCTCGCGCATTTCCTCAGTTGAGGCATCCTGAATCTCGTCGAGCGTAATGAGCAGACCTCCGCGCTTCGCGGCATCGTACATTGCCTCGCCCAGATGAGATGCCGACTTCGATACCTCAACGGAGCCAAGGCTGACTCCTAGAATTGATGGGGAAATCGACATTGACTCAAGACGAACATTTCGTTGTAGAGCCTCGAGGATTCTACTGCAAAAACCGGCATTCGAGGCGACGTCAACAACCTCGAATCCTTTTTTTCGCGCAAGATCACCCAATGCATTGAGAAGCACCGTTTTACCTGTGCCTCGGACGCCCGAGATGCGCATGAGTCGATCGGGAGCACCAGGACCATTCTCAAGGGCCTCGGCAAAATCATCCAAAACAGCGTCACGTCCGATAAGCTCAGGCGGATTCATGCCCGCCGTTGGCTTAAAGGGATTAATGGCTTTCGACATTCGACCCTCCTCTGCTAGTTTTAACAACTTTAACAAAGTTTAGCAACTTTAGCAGAGTTTAACAGGTTTAGCAGACCTAGCCGCTTTTGACCTTACCGGTCCTGCTGGAGCCACCCACTTGAGCAAATACAAATGGCTCCATTCAATTTGTCGGCAACCTGCTCGATACAGTAATTCGTACTTTAATTCGCTACGACTTAATTCGTTATACCTTATCTATACGCAAATGTTCCCGGTACGCCGGCAGCAGTAGCCCCTTCGTTTTGTCGGCATGGTGAGCAAATGGGATGACAAGCGCGGTCCAGCCCTTCTATGCCGCCCCTACCCCAGCGAGCGGTTGAGGGAGCCGAGCTCATCGTTACCCATGGTGCGCCACATTTGATAGATGCAGCCGCGCGCCAAGAAAAAGAAGCCGTTGTCGACGAGTTGCACGGCGGCATCCGCGAGTTGATTGGTCACGGCGGGCACCGGCGGCAGCTCAAGACCTGCCTTGCGGATGGTCTCGACAGCCTCCTCAAACGTGGGCGGTTTGATGACGCCCATCTCGTTCATAAGGCCCTGCATTTCCTCCTGCGCACTGCCGCCCGACTCCTCGCCGCGCGGCACCAGGCGATAACATGCCAGCGCCAGCTCGAGCTGGTCGCAGTTCCAGTAGGCGAATGCCAGGCGATAGAACAGGTAACCGATCGAAGGCCGGTCGCTGGCAATGCGCAGGCCGTGACGCGCTACCTCGATAATCTCGTCATAACGCTCCAGGCGTGCTAGCACGTTAATCAGGGCAAAGTGAGACTGCATGGACGAGCGCGCCAAGTCGTAGAGACGGCGCACCTCGGGCAGCGCACGCTCAAAGTCCTCTTGTTCGGCGTAAAAGCTGCAAATCTCGTGCTGGGCAAAATACAGCGCATCGGGAGCGCGAAGGATACGCACGGAACGGTCCTCCTCCATCACCGGCAGCACCATGCGCACCAGCTGGTTGTCGCAGAACTGGGTCTGCACTGGGCCCGTCGCCAAAAGCTCAGCAACAGTACACTTGGCTTCCAGCTCCTCGACAAGGCGAGAAAAGCCCTCGAAAGCACCGGCTCGGTCAACTTTGGATTGCTCGCGCAGCTCGACGACACGGGCGACATACGGATCGTTGTCCTCCTCCATGACCTCAAGCTCGTCAGCCGTATCAGCGAGCAGCAGATCGCGAAGCGCAGGCGGCAATGGACGATGGTCATCGCGTGGTCGGGCGTGAACCTCTGCAGGCTCAATCATGTCCGGCGCATCTGCCTCATATGCCTCGAGCAAATGCTTGCAGGGCATGTCGTCCATATCCATGCTCTCAAGATCCTTGGCGACAGAAACGCAATCGGCCAGATAAGCCGCACGGCCAAAGGAGTACGTTTTAACAACGCGCTCGCCCTGCTCGCCGTCGGGAGCCGCAATCTGCACGTAGCAGCGCGTGATGCGAGCACCCGAAGCAAAGCAAGCCGCCGCGAGTGTAAGCGCAATACGCGCATCGTGCTCGGTGGCCCATGCTGCGCGCTTAGGCTCATCTACCTCGCGCCAGGCGTCATCTTGAGCATCGTATTCGCGCCGCGGCATAGCATCGACAACCGTGCGGCCAAATCGCACCAGCATGATGCCCTCGGCGACGTTCGCTCGATAGGTGTAATCGAGCCGCGTGATCACGTTGAGCGCTTCTACGATACGTGCAAAGCGGGTGCGAACGTCCCACTCTCCACCCGGCTGGCACGCAACCGTCCCCGGCTTGGCCCACGGGTTGTCATTCGACAGCGTTTCGAGCAAGCGAGGAACGTCGTTTGTCGTCTTGCTGATATGCCATAGGTCGAAGAGCGAGCAGCCCTCAAAGCTTGGCGACGAGGCAACGGGGCCCAACCCTGCTCCAATACGCTCAAGGATGCCCGATAGGCGGTTCAGGCGGCACTCGACGGCAAGCAGGGTATCGATCTCGTCCTGGTCCAGCGGGCTACGGTCAAAATTGAGATAGAAGAGCCTCGAGCGATCGATGCGCGCCAGGCTCATTTCGGTTTTAGCCGCTATGGTGCGCAGGCGTGGCAGATTAACTTCGCCCATCAAAGCGGCGGCATAGCGCTCAATGCCACTTGGATTATCTGTATGGTCAATGCGGTAGAGCAACGTTTCAATTGCATCGGGCAGCGGCGTGGAATCAAAACCCAGCAGTACCTCAACCGGCTCGGGGAGTTTTACAAGTTTGATCTTGTCGACGGCATTTTTCATGCCCTCGTCGAGGCCGTCACCGTTTGCCGTGCTTGAGATGGAGTTTTCAGAATCGGCGAATATCACGTAACGCAAGAACATCGAGGCCATGAACTCGCCGTAGCGAAGGCTGCGCGTCGAATTCCACGTCTCGCGATCGGATTGTTCGCGCATGGTTCCTTCGGGAGAGCCGATGACTCGCGCCCGGGAGCGCATCGTCCCATCGGCACCCCTGACCGCAATCTCACCGATGTTGGAATCGGACTCGTCGAGAATCAGTTGCATGTCGGGATCGTCGGGCAGCGACATCTCGTTAACGGGACGGTCCACCTTATAGACCTCACCCGAAACGCTCACGTAGCCCAAAAGCGACACATGGCTTTTGCCGACGAATTCGACGACATAGCATGATTCATGCGGGTCCTCGCCAAAGAGCTTCCAAACCACGCCATACGAGCGTCCCGCAGGCTGCTCGGGCATGGCCGGAAAGCGCTTTTTGGGATCGAGAAACCTGAGCTTGTATGTCGGACGCTCTGCCACGAAATATCACCCTGATCGGCCGTCTAAAGAAAGAGCGCGCCACGGGCTCACCGAGGCGCATACTCGAAATCTTACACGAGTCGATGAGAAATAGTCCCCTTTGACCGAGGTTCGAATCCATGCGGTGTTTACGTAAAAGAAAAGCCCCCGTCGCCGGAGGCTTTCAATTTCAATTGGTGCGGCGTATAGGATTCGAACCTATGACGT
>USPT01000039.1 GCA_900556705.1 uncultured Collinsella sp. | reverse complement strand
TCTGCCTGTCTCGTGGGCTCGGAGATGTGTATAAGAGACAGGTGGTAGCCGTACCGGCTACCACCCGTTTTTACTGGACATATGTGGTGTAAATTGCCTCGCTTTCCCCTCCTGCGAGCTTGGATTTCGGAAGTGCGGGGAAAAACTCAGAACCTCCGAGCACACCGCCCTTTTCGACTCTTGTGACCTGCGGTTTTGTTGCCTAAAAAGCCGGTCTGGTCGGCGGTATTCGATTTTTCCCCGCACTTCCGAAAACGGTTGCCCGGTGGCACCAATAACGGGCTACAGAAAGCTAAGATAATGAACAGCTGTAGCCGTTCGCCGCAAATTACCGTCCATTTATAGAACCCATCTCCGGTGCTTGGCCTCCTTGATCCAAAGGGGGCAAAAGCAAATGAGGTATGGGGGTAGAGGGGAAACGGTAATGGATCGGCAAATCGTGCTTAAGCAGGATATTCTCGACGCGCTCTCCGCCGTCGGTATGTGCGCAGGGCAGATGGTTATGGTCCATTGTTCGCTCAGCGCGCTTGGATATGTGTGCGGCGGCGCACAGCCGGTGATCGAGGCGCTGCTCCAAGCGGTGGGCGAGACCGGCACCATCATGATGCCGACGCAGTCCTGGAAAAACCTGGACCCCGAGAGTGGTGTCCATTGGTAAGAGCCCTACGAATGGTGGCAGCTGATTCGCGATAACTGGCCTGCCTATGACAAGTGCATCACGCCCACCAACACGATGGAAGCCGTAGCCGAAATGTTTCGCACGTGGCCAGGCACGCTCCGCAGCGATCACCCAGCGCGTTCAGTGGCGGCAAACGGTCAGCATGCGCAATTCCTGACGGAGAACCACGACCTAAGCAATATCTTTGGCGACGGATCGCCCATCGACCGCCTGTACGATTTGGACGGCTACGTGCTGCTCGTGGGCGTGGGCTACGACAAGAATACGTCACTGCATTTGGCGGACGCCCGTGCGCAATACCCCGGCAAACACGACTGCGTCGAACATAGCGCGATTATGGAAAACGGCCGGCGCGTGTGAAAGGAATACCGCACACTCTTTGTCGACGGCGAGGACTTTAACGAGATTGGCACTGCTTTTGAGCAGGAATGTACGGCGCGCACGGCGCGCCTCGGCAACGGGACAATCCGTTTTGTGCGCCAACGCGAACTTGTCGATTTTGCCGTGAACTGGATCGAGCACCATCGCGGCTGCCCCGAGTGATCCCTTGGGGACGGAGGAAAAGGGATCATTTTGATCTGCGGGAGGCGGAGAAGCCGCGATGTAATTGGCGTATATCTTGACTCTCGATTCTCGACTCCGCGCCGCTACAAACCTAAGCTTGCGTTAAGGGGCGTTTGTTAAGCTGCGAGTCAAATTGGACAGGGCTGGGCAAACGCCATGGTATATGAGGAAAACGACGGTGGTATTTAAAGACGGTAACGATATGGAATTGAGTGACAAGGACAGCAGGCTGTTTTCGCGTCGAGCGGCTCTTGCGGGTGCGGCGGGCGCGCTGGCACTTGCCGGGACAGGGCTCATGGGCTGCTCGGTCGGCGGGGCCGGTACGGGCGGCGCATCTAGTGCGAGCAACGAGCTCACCGACGGGCAAAAGAAGCTCCACAAGCAGATTGTCGCGGTCTACGACGTCGAGAAGCAAACGGCTATCAAGGAGCGGCTCGATGCCGAGTACGCCGCCGGCGGCTACAGCGAGGCCGCTCCGTTTGTCGCGCAGGACCCCTTTGGCACCGATACCCTGAGCTGCTACGTCCGCTTTGCGACAACGGATTCCGTAACCGTCTCCTATACGGTCGCCGGTCGCAAAAAGACCGGTGACACGCCCAAGGTCGCTACGTTTTCCCGCACGCCCCGCGGCGGCGACACGCCGGCCACGGAGCATGAGTTTAAGGTCATCGGCCTCATTCCCAACCACAAAAACAAGGTGACCCTCACCTGCACGGCGCAAGATGGCGCCAGCCGTACTTCGACGTTCACGGTCAAGACGCCGGCTCTCAAGGGCGAAGAAGAAGAGCGGCTCGCCGTCACGGCGGGGGAGTCCAACACGCCGCTTGCCGATGGCCTCTTTGCCATCCTGGGCACCGACTCATCCAAGCTCGATTTTATGTATCTCTACGACAACGCGGGTCAGATTCGCGGCGAGGTGCCAATCATCGGCTACCGCAGCCATCGCCTGCTGTTTCCGGGCGACGGCAGCATGATCATGAGCGTCTCGACGACCAAGATGGCCCAGATCAACGCCAACGGCCAAGTGGTAAATGTCTGGAGCACGGGCGACTATGAGTTACACCACGACTACGCCTTCGATGACGACGGCAATCTGCTGGTGCTGGCGAGCCATGCCGGCTCCGAAGCCGATTTGGACGTCGATCGCGCGGCGGCCGATAAAGACAAGGGCGAGCGCGTTAATGTCGAGGACCTCGTCATTAAGGTCGACGTAACGACAGGTGACGTCTCTCTCGTCGTGGACCTGGGCGACATATTCCCCGACCTCAAGGCAAGCGCCAAGGTGGCCTCGGACGGTGACCTGGATTGGATTCACATCAACACGATTCAGTGGCTCGGCGGCGGCACCGTTCTGCTCAGCTCGCGCGAGACCTCAACGGTCATCAAGCTCACGGATATCTACGGCACGCCTACGGTCGATTGGCTTATGGGCTCGCCAGAGTTTTGGACCGGCTCGGGCTTTGAGGACATGTTGCTGCAGGCCCAAGGCGATTTTTCGCTCAACGCGGGTCAGCACAGTGTGACCTATCTGCCAAACGACGAGACGACCGCGACTGGTCGCTACCAGGTGCTGCTGTACGACAACAACTTTGGTGCGGCCGAGAGCTATCCCAAGTTCGACTGGGGCCAGCTGGGTGCCGCGGTGGTGACCGACTACGGCAAGGGAACGCATTCGTTTGGGCGCATCTTTACGGCGGACGAGAACACGCGCACCTATGAGCTTGTGGACCAGATCGCGGTGCCGTTCTCGGGCTACGTAAGCAGTGCACAGAGCGTCGGCGATTCGAATAGCATGCTCGTAGCATCGGGCCAGGCCAAGACCTTCACCGAGTACGATCGCTATGGACTGCCCATCGCCACCTACGAGATGGAAGCTGAGAAGTACATCTACCGCGTGTATAAGTACGAGCTGTAGCGCTGCGCTTGGCTGTGCCTGTGCCCCGCGGCTGCGCGCGCTCGCGCCGGGCCCACCTCGCGTCCCGCATCACTTCACGTCAAACTCCACGCGATCGAGTTCGGGCACATTGAGGTCGATGAGCTTGCGGGCGACATGGCGGTCGTGTGCCCCGAGCGTCTCGCTTGTCGTCACGTGGGCGACAATCTCGCGCCCGACCATGCCCTCTTCCTCGCCTTCGGCAGCCGAGGTCTCGACGGCGACGGTGTAATCCTTAAAGCCCGGCAGCACCGCGGCAAGCTCGCGCGTGGTTTCGGTGACACCGTAGCCGTCCTGCACGCCGGCCTGCGCCGAGCCAATGGAGCCTGCGGTCATAACGATGCAGGGGATGGTAAAGATGGCCGTTCCCACGATGATGCGGCGGCGCACTTTGCGTGACAGCTCGTCGACCTCGGCGTCTTCCTCAGCGGTCACAATACCGTCGCCGTTCAGGTCGCGCTTGAGCGGCACGCGCAAAAGAAGCAGCACGGCTTCGGCAGCCAGTGCGATAAAGACCACGTTGATGCCAAACTCATAAAGCGCCGAGAGAAACAGTGACCCGCTTGCGATGGCGATGCCGTAGCCCGCCGCGCACAGGGGCGGCATGAGCGCGGTCGCCACGGCCACGCCTGCGATGAGCGTGGCGGGTTCCTGGTCGCGCGAGTTGCCCAGGCCACCCGCAAAGCCGCCCGCGAGCGCGACGGCAAGGTCCCACACAGTCGGTGTCGAATTGTCGATGATGGCGGCAGTGGTGGTGCCAAGGGGCGAGAGCTTAAAGTACAACGTGGATGTGACCAGGCAAAAGGCCATCTGCAGCGCAAGGCTGGCAATGGCCTCGACGGTAATCTCGCGGTCGAGCGTGGCAATACCGTATGCCATGGCAAGGACCGAGCCCATGAGCGGGCAGATGAGCATGGCGCCCACGATGGCGATGTCCGAATCGATATCGAGGCCGATGCTTGCGACGAGCATGGCGATGATGAGGATGCATAGGTGGGAGCCAGTCAGACGCGCCCCGTTTACAAAACGCTTGCGGATCACGTGATAGGGCGCGCGTCCCTCGCGAATGTTGAACGCGCGCTTTAAAAAGCGACCAGCCTGCTCGGCAGCCTCGCTATGGGCAGGGCGGATGCCGTGGCGCCGGTGATGGCGTTCGCGTAGTCGCTTGAGTTGTTGTCTATCGAGTTCCATGTTCACCTCGTTCCAGCGCGGTCCGCGTATCCCGCCCGTCGCCCTTACTCTACACCGTGGCGGGCGGGGTGTCTGTTGGATGCGGAATCCGATAGGGCGGATGACGCGGGAGCAAATGCAAATCATAGGCTCAATTCGATCCTGCAAGAATACGATGCACCAGTTCCTACATATGTGACGAAATTGTGAAGCACGAGAGCGCGAATTTCAAAAAATACGCTGGTCGCCAATGTTGCGCAACAGAATTCAAAAATCGACAGCTACCGTTTGATACGTATGGATACATCCGTGTCAAAGGGAGAAAGCCATGGCAAACTACAGTCCACAACACTTTGAGCCTCGGGCCAAGGCCGTCAACGTCAAGGGCGTTGCCAACCGCGCCGTCGCAACCGTTTTGACGGCGGGCCTCATCGCTCAGCCGCTCATGTCGCCGCTGGCGGCAATCGCCGCACCGTCAACCGATAACGGCGATTCTGTTCAGGGGGGGGGTAGTTCTGTAGAGAATACCGTTGCCGCCGGTAACCAAGCGGTCGTAAAGACGGCTGCCCAGCTGGCCGAGGAGTCGGCAAAGCAGCTCAAGGACGCTCAGACCGCCTACGATGCCGCCCAGAAGAAGGCCGACGCGGCGGGCCAGTCTCAAAAGCAGGCGCAGCAGCAAAAGAATCAGGCCTCGCAGGCTGTGACCGATAACGCCGCCGAGCAGAACGAGGCCGAGGTAGCCGCGCTTCAGGAGAAGATCGACGAGCTTAAGGCAGCCGTCGAAAAGACCGAGCAGCAGCAGAAGAAGCTGGGCGACCTGAACGATCAGCTCGAACAGGCCAACAAGAGTGTCGAGGATAAGACCCAGGCGCTCAAGGACGCCAAGGCAAAGCAGGATGAGGCCAAGAAGGCCCTCGATGAGGCCCAGGCCAAGCTCGAGGCCATGGGTATGGACGAGTACGAGGCCGCCAAGAAGGCCGTCGAGGACGCGCAGGCAAAGCTCGATGACGCCAATAAGGCCGTTGCTACTGCACAGGCCAATCTGGACCAGGCCAAGGCTGCCGAGGCTAGCGCCCAGCAGGAAAAGAAGGACACTGAGGCCGCTCTGACGACTGCCCAGGCCAAGAAGCAGGAGACTGCCGCTGCGCTCGCAGCCGCAACCACCGCGCGCGATAACGCCCAGCAGAAGTTCAACCAGGCGCAGGCCGCGCTCGATGCTGCCGTCTCGGGTACGGGTGTCGACCTGAGTGCGCTTGAGGCCGCCAAGATCGCTGCTGCTGGTGAGCTCAAGACCGCGCAGGCGGAGCTCAATGCCGCGACGGATGCCGACGCCACCGCACAGACAAATCTGCAGGCCGCCCAGGCTGCCGTCGCTGCCGCGCAGGAGAAGGCCAACGCCGCCAACGCTGCTGTGGCATCTGCCCAGTCTGCATACGATGCGGCAAACAAGGAGTACAAGGACGCGGCCAGTAAGCGTGACGCCGCGAAGACGGCATACGAGCAGGCCCAGCAGACCGAGGCCGACAAGAAGACCGCGTACGATAAGCTTGTCGAAGTTCGCAAGCAGAAGCGCAGCGAGTGGGAGGCAGCCTGCGCTGCTTCGAACGCCGCGGAAAAGGCCTATGACGCTGCTAATGTCCAGGTTGAGGCTCTTGAGCAGCAGATTGCTGACCTCAAGTCCAACATGACCGTTGACCAGAATGTCATCAGTCAGGGTATGTTCGGCTTCATGAACTACATCATCGGCGGCAGCCAGTTCACAGCAACGCAGAAGAAGAACGCCCAGGACGCCGTATCGATGCTGACCGGTACCGATGACAAGGCTGAATGGTATGACCAGTACGTCGATCAGGACATGTCTCGCGACACCAATCCGCTTTCCCTGGAGCAGATGCGCAACGCCCTGACATATCTCGACACCCAGAACAACCTCCGCAAGGCGAACGGCCAGTCGGAGCTCAGCGTCAGCCTCCGCATGACTGCGGCAGCCGCCCTCAATGCATCATATTCATCGAACATCTGGGGACACTCGAACTGCTATTTCGATCAAGGTGAGAACCTTGCAGGCGGCGGCGGAGCATACACCGGAGGCGAAACAGAGGATACCCTCGGTTGGCCATATACCGGTCTCTATACCCAGGAGAAGGAGGCATTCGATAAGTACGTCGCGCAGTATGGCGACGAGCTCGGTAGCCACCGATATGATTCCTACTATATCTACCAGCACTACAACAGCATCTACCATGAGTGCGGACACTATCTCAACATCATCGATGCCGGCGCGAAGGCTATCGGCATCGCAACCGGTAGCGGTAAGAACACCGATTCCGAGGTAACCATTTTCGACTATAGTGGAAGCACGGGGCAGAAGGATTTCACTGTCTCCGAGTTCAAGAAGCTCGTCACCGACTACATCGATTCCGCTTACAATGCAGGCGGCACTCAGGAGCAGAAGGAGCAGCTGAAGCAGCTTCAGAATAAGCTGGCAGAGGCGCAGAAGAACTTCGGTACTACCAAGGAAGCTTACTTCGCAGCTGTAAATAAGCAGGATGCGGCACATGACGCCTATACCGCGGCAGACACGAACGTGAACACCGCCAAGGGCGAGTACGAGAAGGCTAAGTCCGGCACCGCCGCCGCGAAGACGGTATACGACGCCGCGAAGGACGCGCTCGGCGGAATTGACATCGAGTCCCTCAAGCAGAACCTCGATGCCGCCAAGAGCAAGGCCGCTACTGCCCAGGCAGCTCTCGATAAGGCAAACGCCACGCTTGCTGACAGCAAGACGAAGGCTGACGAGGCCGCTGCTCGCAAGGCGAAGGCTCGCAGCGTCCGCGATACCGCCAAGACAAAGTCCGATAAGGCCAACGAGGCGTATGACAATGCCACGGCTTCGGTCAAGGACCTTGCCGCCAAGCGCGATGCCGCCCAGGCGGACCTTGCGAATAAGCAGGGCTCGCTTGACGAGGCAAAGAAGGCCGACGATGCCGCCCAGGCTGGTGTAGACAAGGCCCAGGCCGCAGATGTCCAGGCCGCGACTGCTCTTTCGGACGCCAAGCAGGCGGTTGCCGCCAAGGCGCAGGCTGTGTCCGACGCACAGGCCAAGGCCAAGGCTGCCGAGGGCGAGCTGACCGGCGCAAACAAGGCCTTCGAGCGCTTCGCCGGCGCTCAGAAGGCGGTCGACGACGCCAAGGACGCCTATGAAGCCGCCGTCGCCGGCGTCGCCGATGCCCAGAAGCAGCTCGAGGCCGCCAACGAAGCCGTCGTCGATGCGAACTTCGAGATCGTCAAGGCCAAGGCTGAGCTTGCCAGCGATGAGGCACTCAAGGCCGATCTTGAGGCTGTCGACCACAAGGCATCCCTTGCCGCGGGCACGACGGGCAACGAGAAGCTGGTCAAGCTGAACGCTGCCTACGCTCGCTATAAGGCTGCTGTCGATGCTGCCGCTGGTCTCAAGGCTGCCCTGAGCGATGCCGATGCCAAGCTGTCCGACGCCAACGACGCCTATGCCGCTGCACTGGCCGAGCTCGGAGATGCCAAGGATGCCTTGGCTGCCGCTCAGGCCGAGTACGACAAGTATCATCCCAAGGCCGAGCCGCAGGCCAAGCCTCAGGTTGCGCAGGCTGCTGCAAAGGCCCCCGTTGCCAAGAAACAGGCTGCGCCTGCCGCGCTCGCCCAGACCGGTGATGACTCCGCGCTTGCGGGCGAGGTCTTCGTTATCGGCGGTATTACGCTCGTGGCTGCGGGCGTGACGCTGGGCGATCGTCGTCGCAAGCAGATGTAGCGTTTCGAGCGTAGATTCTGCAACGAACTTCGGTTCATAGCAGGAGCGCTTCGATGGCTTAACCGATAAGGCCGGCGCGCTGTTAAACGCAGCGCGCTGGCCTTTCTTTGTTTCGATATCAAAAAGCCCGGTCGGTAGCCGCGAAAGCTACCGACCGGGCAAATCGTAGGCAATATGGTTGCTGTCGAGCAGCTGCTCGACTTAGCCCAGCAGGCTCAGACCCACGGAGACAAACGCCAGGATAACGCCGACGATGGACTCGCCGCCGAGCAGGCCGCTGGCGACAACCAGGCCCTGCTCCTGGAAGGCGGCGTCCTTGGCAGCCCTCTCCTCGTCAGAAAGACCAGCGGTGGCGTCGCGGTGGGCGGACCACTTGTCGTAGGCGAGCTTGACGCAGGAGCCCAGGAATGCCGTGAGTGACATGTAGAACGGCAGGTACACGCCCAGGCCGATCATCATGGCCGGAATGCCGA
>USPT01000038.1 GCA_900556705.1 uncultured Collinsella sp. | reverse complement strand
TGCCGGCCGAGCCGACCGACTACATCCACCGTATTGGCCGTACGGGCCGTGCCGGTGAGCTGGGCTGGGCCATCACGTTTGTGACCGAGCAGGACGTCGATGAGTTCTACGAGATCGAGAAGCTCATGGACAAGACCGCCGACATCTACGAGGCCGGCGACCTGCACGTGGGTCCCAACCCGCCCGCGGTTGATCCCGAGCGTGACCCTGCGGCCTTTAAGGTGAAGAAGAAGACCAAGCGCGGCAAGTCCAAGAGCAAGAAGAAGCTTGAGCAGGCACGTCGCGACGGCAAGCGCAACGGCGACGATTACGGCGATGTGGCCGGTCGTTCCAACCGCGGTCGCGACGAGCGTCGCGGCGACGGCGAGCGTCCGAGCCGCCCCAAGCGCGGCGGCAAGACCCGCGTGCGCGAGGGTGTTCAGGCTCGCGTGGACGAGGCCGTGGAGAGCGTGGCCCGCGAGGTGGCTGCCGAGGAGCGCGGCGGTGCTGGCGCCGTCAAGCAGGCCCCGCGTGGCAACCGTGCCGAGCGCCGTGCCAAGCAGTTCCAGGGCGAGGCGCACCGCCGTCGTCGTGAGGACGAGGACCGCGGCGGCCGTCGTCGTGTTGAGCGCGAGGACGAGGGCCGCGGTTCGCGCGGCGGCAAGCGCGGTTCGGGTGACCGTCGTCGCTCCGGTCGTAATGGCGAGCGCGGCGGCCGTGATGAGCGCCGTGGCGGCGAGGGCCGTGGTGAGCGTGGTGCCCGCGGCGGTGAGTCCCGTGGCGGCAAGCGCTTTGAAGAGCGCGGTAGCCGCGGCGGCGAGCGTCGCGAGGGTGCTTGCGGCAATGGCGGCCGCGGCGGCGCCGGTCGTTCTAACGAGTCGCGCGATCGTCGTGACCCGCGTGCCAGCCGCGATCGTCGCGATGATTGGCGCAACTACGACGATACCCGCGAGGAGCGTCGTGGTGGCAACCAGGCCGGCTCCCGTGGCGGCCGTGCCGGCGGTCGCGATAACCGTGGCAGCTACGGCAACAGCCGTGGCGGCAAGCGCGGTGGCAGCTCCCGTCGCCCCGGCGACGGCGGCGGCAAGCGCAAGTAACATACGCGTCGCACGCTAGAGCGAGGTGAACCAAGGGCCCCGAGCAACTACGTTCGGGGCCCTTTTTGTTTGCCGTATCCGATCGCTAGTTCAAATGTGATTTCCTCGGGAATGCATCTAGAGGATGCCGTGGACCTGTTTCCTGCCATGCGGCAATGGGTCCCATGAGGTGCGCCGTGCATTTTTTGGAGTATTCTGCAGTTCGAGTTGTCTGCATATGATTCGACGTCGCCAACGGTGGTCTTCGGATATCCCTAGCGAGCGTTTTGAGCCAGATCTCGCCGTTTTCCGGAGCAGGGGCGCGTTATTCTCGCCATGTCGGGACTTAGAATGATACGGCGCCCTACAGTTTTGCCCACCCGCGGCGGTGCTGGCGCGGTCACGTTGCAGAATACTCCGTTTTTTGCACGGGCCAGGATGGGGTACCTCGGGAGAACACGGCGGTATCCCGTAAATATATACAATCTGTACCGTAATTTATACAAAACGAAGAGGCAGACAGCGTAGCGTGGGTGCATCGGGGTGCTTGGCGCATCAAAACGGGGACCCCACGTGCCGTATACTCTGGCTGGATGTGAAAGCGGCTTGACGCGTTGCCAGGCGTAGGGGGAGGGTGCCTAGATGAACGTATTCGAAATTGTGTTTAGTCCGACGGGTGGAACGCGGAAGGTGTCTGGCCTTGTGGCCGGGGCACTGGGCAAGAATACCGTTACCGTCGATCTGACCGATAGCGGGCTAGATTTCAGCGCTGTCTCGATGACTGAGGACGACGTGGCCGTAATCTCTGTGCCGGCGTATGCCGGTAGAATCCCGGCTGTGGTGGCTGACCGGTTGGACATGGTGCGCGGCAACGGGGCTCGGGCTGTTTTGGTTTGTGTATACGGAAACCGCGCGTTTGAGGACACGCTCGTAGAGCTGGAGGACGTTGCGAAGCATGCGGGATTCCGGGTGATCGCGGCAGTTGCAGCCATTGCAGAACATTCCATTGCGCGACAGTTTGCTGCCGGTCGTCCGGATGCGCAGGATGCGGCGCAGCTCGCAGAGTTTGCGCAGCAAATTCAGCAAAAGCTGTTGGCTGAGGATACATCCGAGCCCTCTATTCCCGGCAATCGTCCTTATAAACAAGCCGGAGGTCACCGCATGGCACCCGAGGCAACAGAGGATTGCGTCTCCTGCGGTGCATGCGCCGCGGCGTGCCCCGTTTGTGCTATCGACAAGGGTGACCCCAAACGAGCAGCTGGCGAGGCGTGCATCTCCTGCATGCGCTGCGTTGCCGTATGTCCGCGAGGCGCTCGTAAGCTTGATCCCAACAAGCTATCCGCTGTTTCCCAGATGCTGAGCAAGGTTTGCGTCGTTCGGAAGGAATGCGAGCTCTTTATCTAGCGCAAGTGAGATTGGTGCAAACAAACCTGGCCCTTTTGCACCAAAAACGATCCGTTTTCCTCCGTTCCCAAGGGATCATGTGATCCGAAGGGGACGGAGGAAAACGGATCAAAAAGGAAAAATAGTAAGGCGCTCTTTTTCACATTGAATATTGCAATTTGGTAACGCGTTTTATCAAATATGGCATTTATCTGCGGTAATGTTCTATTTCACCGCTGAGGGTGACATTTTATACCGCCTGCCGAACCGTATGGAGACCTCACAACTTTTTAGGTCAGTGTTGTGCGTGTAGCAATTTCGCCCGACCTCGCCTCCGGGCTGCCATGTGAGAGGGGATCTTATGGCTCGACTGCATGTAATGGAACGCAGCCACGCTCAGGCCGTCATGGACGACCTGCACGATGCGCTCGGACGTCGTCTGGCGGTGAGCTCGCTCGCCCCGTGTCCCGTGGAGTTTACGGCAGCGCTCGTCAACCTGTGCTCCACCCAGAGCTGCGGCAAGTGCACTCCCTGCCGTGTGGGCCTGAGCGCGCTAAGCGACCTGCTCGCCGATGTGCTCGAAGGGCGTGCCGATGAGTCTACGCTCAATCTGATCGAGCGTACGGCCCGCACCATCTACCTTTCGAGTGACTGCGCCATCGGTTACGAGGCCGGCGCCATGGCACTCACGGCTATTCGTGGCTTTCGCGACGATTTTGAGCACCACATCCGCGAGCACTCCTGCGGCTTTGACCGCGAGGCTCGCGTCCCGTGTGTCTCGGGCTGCCCGGCGCACGTCGACATTCCTGGTTACATCTCGCTCGTCGAGGCAGGCCGTTATGCCGACGCCGTCAAGGTCATCCGCAAGAACAACCCGCTACCGCTCGTCTGTGGCCTGGTGTGCGAGCATCCCTGCGAGATGCATTGCCGCCGTGGCATGGTCGACGATCCCATGAATATCCTCGCCCTCAAGCGTTTTGCCGTTGAGCACAGTGACCTCAACGACCACAAGCCGCATGTGGCGGACAACACCGGTAAGCGCGTCGCCGTGATAGGCGGCGGCCCGGCCGGCCTTTCCTGTGCCTACTACCTGGCCGTGATGGGTCACAAGGTGACCATTTTTGAGCAGCGCCATCACTTGGGCGGCATGCTGCGCTACGGCATCCCCAGCTATCGTCTGCCGCGCGAGCGCCTGCAGGCCGAGATCGACTGGATCTTGAGCGCCGGTATCGACGTTGAGCTCGACCACTCCGTCAACGGCGAGGAGCTCGCCCGTCTGCGCGACGAGTTCGATGCCGTCTACCTGGCCATCGGTGCCCACAGTGACAAGAAGCTCGGCCTTCCGGGTGAAGAGGCGCCCGGCGTGGAATCGGCCGTCAAGATGCTGCGCGCCATCGGCGATGACGAACTGCCCGACCTGAGCGGCCAGCGCGTGTGCGTCATTGGCGGCGGCAACGTGGCCATGGACGTGGCGCGCTCTGCTGTGCGCTGCGGTGCCGAAAAGGTGAGCATCGTCTACCGCCGTCGCATCTGCGATATGACGGCCCAGGACGCCGAGATCGCCGGTGCCCAGGCCGAGGGCTGCGAGGTACTGGAGTTGACGGCCCCGCTCGCCATCGAGACGGGCGAGGACGGTCGCGTGAACGGCTTGCGCGTGCAACCGCAGATTATCGGCGAGCCCCGTCGCGGTCGTCCGGCTCCGCGTGCCGCTGCCACGCCCGAGCGCGTCATCCCCTGCGAGCGCGTGTTTGTTGCCATTGGCCAGGATATCGATTCCAAGCCGTTTGAGGACATGGGCATCGCCTGCAAGTGGGGTCGCGTCGTCACCGATTCGGACGGCGCCGTGCCCAACTTCGATGGCCTCTTTAGCGGCGGCGACTGCCAGACCGGCCCCGCCACCGTCATCCGTGCCATCAACGCCGGCCGCGTGGCTTCGGCAAACATCGACCGCTACCTGGGCTTTGACCACAAGATCAAGCTCGACGTGGAGCTGCCGACCGTCCAGTTTAAGGGCAAGCATGAGTGCGGCCGCTGCGAGCTGGGCGAGCGCGAGGCCGGCGAGCGCATTCACGATTGGAATCTGGTCGAACAGGGCCTTACCGAGGAGGAGGCACGCCAAGAGGCGAGTCGCTGCCTGCGTTGCGACCACTTTGGCTTTGGCGCGTTCCGCGGAGGGAGGAACCTGGAATGGTAGAGCTCAACAACCCCACTGTCAGCGATAACACCGAAAGCGGAGCACTCAATATGGTCAAGCTCACTATCGATAATTGCGAGGTCGTGGTACCCGAGCACACCACGATCCTGGACGCGGCCAAGTCCGTCGGCATCCAGATTCCCACCCTGTGCTACCTGCGCGATCTGAACGAGATCGGCGGCTGCCGCGTGTGCGTGGTCGAGGTTGAGGGCTGCGACCAGCTGGTTGCCGCCTGCAACAACTACGTGCTCGATGGTATGGTGGTCCACACCAACAGCCCCAAGGCCCGCGAGGCGCGCCGCACCAACGTGCAGCTGCTGCTTTCGCAGCACGATTCACGCTGCACGAGCTGTGTGCGCAGCGGTAACTGCAACCTGCAGACCATTGCCAACGACCTGGGCATTTTCTATCTGCCGTATCAAAGGCATTTGGCGGGCGAGGGCTGGGATTTCGATTTCCCCATCATCCGCGAAAACGACAAGTGCATTAAATGCATGCGCTGCATCAAGGTGTGCGAGAGCGTACAGGGCCTAGGGATTTGGGACCTGACCAACCGCGCCACGCATACCGCCGTGGGCACCCGCGGGCGCGTGCCGATTGGCAAGACCGATTGTGTCGCGTGCGGCCAGTGCATCACGCATTGCCCGACGGGCGCGCTGCGCGAGCGCGACGACACCGAGACCGTGTTTGACGCGCTCGCTAATCCCGACAAGATCGTGCTGGTGCAGATCGCGCCGGCCGTGCGTAGTGCTTGGGGCGAGGAGCTCGGCATTCCGCGCGAGGAGGCAACCGTCGAGCGTCTGGCTTGCGCGCTGCGCCGCGTGGGCTTTGAGTACGTGTTCGATACCGATTTCTCGGCCGACCTCACCATTATGGAGGAGGGCTCCGAGCTGCTCGAGCGCCTGGGCGCCGCCGCTAAGGGTGAGGGCGACAGCCGCGGCTGGCCCATGTTTACGAGCTGCTGCCCGGGCTGGGTGCGCTTTGTGAAGGCGCGCTATCCGGAGTTTGTTGACAGCCTGTCCACGTCCAAGTCGCCGCAGCAGATGTTCGGTGCCATCGCCAAGACCTACTACGCCAAGGTGCTGGGCGTTGAGCCCGAGCGCCTGTTCGTGGTGTCCGTTATGCCGTGTACGGCCAAGAAGGCCGAGTGTGCGCTGCCGAGCATGGTGGGCGAGGACGGCGCGCCCGACGTAGATGTTGCGCTGACGGTGCGCGAGATGGTGCGCATGATCCGCGCGAGCCACGTGAGCGTCGACACGCTGATCGAGGAGCCGCTCGATACGCCGCTGGGCTTTGGCACGGGCGCGGGTGTGATCTTTGGTGCCACGGGCGGCGTGATGGAGGCCGCCGTGCGCTCGGCATATTACCTGGTGACGGGCAAGAACCCAGATGCCGATTTCTTTACTGACGTGCGCGGACTCGACGGCTGGAAGGAAGCCGTCGCCGATATCGATGGCACTAAGGTGCGTGTTGCCGTGGCGCACGGGCTGGGCAACGCCGCCCGCCTGCTCGACGCGATTCGCGACGGCCGTGTGAGCTATGACTTCGTTGAGGTCATGGCGTGCCCGGGCGGCTGCGTCGGTGGCGGCGGTCAGCCCATTCACGACGGCTGCGAGCTGGCAGCCGAGCGCGGTCAGGTGCTGTGGGGCCTGGATGCCGCTGCGGACATTCGCTTCTCGCACGAGAATCCTGATGTCCAGGCGTGCTACCGCGAGTTCTTGGGCAAGCCGCTCTCGCCACTGGCCGAGGAACTGCTGCATACCGACCATCACGCATGGACGATGCCTAACGAGGGGACGTGCTAGCGATGCGCGCGTTTGATTTTGAAATGTCGCGCCGGGGGTTTGCCTCGGCGCTCGCCGTGGGCGCCCTGTCACTTGCGCTCGCGGGCTGTGGCGGCGGGGCTGCCGGTGCCGGGTCCGCCGCGGGCTCGGCTGCCACGGACGGCGCCGGTGCTGCCGCAGAGCCGGTCGAGGTGCACGTCGCCTCGCTCAAGGGTCCGACGTCGATCGGTCTGGTGCAGTTTATGGACCAGGCAGCCGATGGCGAGACGGACAATGAGTTCGACTTTGCGATCAACACTGCCGCCGACGAGATTGTGCCCAAGGTCATTCAGGGCGATATCGATATCGCCCTGGTGCCCGCCAACGTGGCGAGCGTGCTCTACAACAAGACCGAGGGCGCGGTGCAGGTCATCGACATCAACACGCTGGGCGTGCTGAACATTGTGACGGGCGACGCGAGCGTGGCCTCGTTTGGCGATCTGGCGGGCCATACTGTCTATATGACGGGCAAGGGCGCCACGCCGGAGTACGTCATGAACTACCTGCTGGAGCGCGCAGGCTTGGCCGGTCAGGTGACGCTCGAGTTTAAGAGCGAGCCTACCGAGGTGCTCTCGGCTCTGCTCGCCGACCCGACTGCCGTGGGCGTGCTACCCGAGCCGTTCAAGACGGCGGCCATCGCCAAGAGCGAGGGCAAGCTGTCGGCACCGGTGAGCCTGACCGATGTGTGGGACGAGCTGGCAGGAGACACGGGCTCGCGCTTGCTGACGGGTGTGACCGTGGTGCGCCGTGCCTTTGCCGAGGAGCATCCCGAGGCCGTGGCGGAATTCCTGAGCTGCCATGCTGCGAGCGTTGAGGCCGTGAACGCGGCGCCGGCGGACTGGGCGCAGGCCGTGGTCGATGCGGGCATCGTGGATAACGCCAAGATCGCCGAGAAGGCGATTCCCGGGTGCATGCTTGTCTGCCAGACGGGGAGGGATATGAAGGCCGCGCTCGGTGGGTACCTGAAGGTGCTGGCCGATGCGGACGCGAGCGCCGTGGGCGGCAAGCTCCCGGCTGATGATTTCTACTACATGGAGTAACCCGTGCGTGCGTTTGCTCGACAAATGATAGAGCGTATGAAGGCGGTGGCGGCAGCAGGTGCCGTTGCCGCCTTTTGGCTTGCCGTGTGGGTCTTCGTGGCGGCGCTGGTGGCACAGCCGCTGATTTTGCCGGGTCCGGGTGCTGTTGTGGTGGCGTTGCTGCGGCTGGTATGCGATGCCGGCACGTGGGCGATTCTGGCGGGCTCGGGTGTGCGGATTCTAGGCGGTTTGGCGCTTGCCGCGGTGTGCGGTGGTTTGCTGGCCGGAATTTCGTCGCGCTCGCGGGCGTTTGCCCGCTTGGTGGCTCCGGCGCTTTCGTTTGTTAAGGCGACGCCGGTTGCCTGCGTGGTGGTCCTGCTGCTCATTTGGCTGGGGTCGGCGCGCGTAAGCATTGCGGCGGTCTTTTTGATGGCGCTGCCGGGAGTGTATTTTTCGCTGGTCGAGGGCTTGACGCAAGCGGATAAACCGCTGGAGCAGATGTTTCGTCTGCATGGCGTGCGGGGTTGGCGACTGTTTTGTGCCCACACCTGGCGCGAAGTCCTGCCGTTTGTGCTTTCGTGCGCCCGCGCCGTGATTGGCATGAGCTGGAAGGCCGGCGTGGCGGCGGAGCTGATCGGCATGGCGGTGGGCACCGTGGGTGAGCGCATCTATCAGGCGAAACTGCTCATCGAGACGGCTGACCTGCTGGCGTGGACCGTGTTGGTCGTGGCGGCATCGTGGGCATGCGAGCGCGTGCTGGTGTGGCTGCTGCGGGCGTCGGGGCCCGCAGCATGGCGTGCTGCTGTGCGGGCGCATGGGCGTTGTCCTCGCGGACGTGCAGGCGGCTCTGCTGGCGGCAGGGCTGCTGCGGAGCTTGCGCTCGCCGTTGGCGATCGCGCTCCCTGGGCTCCGGCGCTCGACGGACTGGTGCTTCGTGTGCCCGCCGGTGGGCGCGCCTGCGTGATGGGCACCTCGGGCGTGGGCAAGTCGACGCTGCTTGCGCTGGCGGCGGGGGAGTGCGCGCCGTGCTCCATGGTGTTTCAGGATGTGCGCCTGGTAGAGGGCGCCTCGGCTTTGGATAACGTGCTGGTGTGCGCCGACGCGCGCGTGGACGCCTCGAGTGCCGCGGCCCTGTTGCGCCTGCTGGTGCCGGGGGTCGATGTGCATGCTCGTGTGGCCGAGCTTTCGGGCGGGCAGCGCCGTCGCGTCGAGATTGCCCGAGCCCTGCTGTGTCCGGGCGGCGCAGTGATTCTGGACGAGCCCTTTACCGGCCTAGATACCGCTGCGCGCGACGCATGCGCCGAGGTTGTGCTCGACTTGCTCGACGGCCGCATGCTGTTGCTTGCTACGCACGATGCCGTCGACGCTCAGGCCCTCAATATCTCGGACATCATCACGCTCTAAATACTTACTCAGCAACAAAATGATCCGTTTTTTCTCCGTCCCCATAGGGTTGGGTATGGTATTCTATCTGCGGGGTAATACTTAGGATTACCAAGTAATACCAACGCAGTAGAAACAAACTCCAGATGCGGGCCAATCGGGTTGCCTTCACAGCCCGTCGCCCAGCCGCGTGGCCCGCA
>USPT01000037.1 GCA_900556705.1 uncultured Collinsella sp. | reverse complement strand
AGACGCAGCACCACAACATCGACTTTGTCTTGATTGCCACCGCCACGACGCCGGCAGCCACAATCCAGGGAATCAAGCCCTGCCACAGGCCGGCGTCAAAAGCGCCAGGGCTTATCAAATCGTTAGCAACCAATGCCGCACGGCGCGCCTATCGCAACATAGGTAAGCATCCCCGGCCAGGCGGTTTTAACGATTTTGAGCACCATAGCGTTCCTCGTCCCGACAAGCTTTCCGAGCCGCATTCAACGACACGGCAGAATCATCGCCCGACAGCAACCGAGTTCACCTACAATTGCCACCGGATCGAAAGACACAGCTTTTTAGGAAGTCATTATGACAGCTATCGATCGGGGCCGGGCGACCGCGACCTTCAAACGCTATACCGATGCCTACGATGCCGCCAATCCGCGTATCGCGCTCAAAATCGAGCATACGTACCACGTTGCCGAGGCATGCGATGCCGTAGCGCGCGAACAGGACTGGTCACCGCAGGACATTGACCTAGCTTGGCTTTGCGGCCTGCTGCACGATATGGGCCGCTTTGAGCAGCTGCGACGCTGGGACACGTTTAAGGATGCCGAGAGCATGAGCCATGCGGCGTTGGGCGTCGAGGTTCTCTTTGGCGAGAGCCCCGACGACGCACCTGCCACAACAAGCATCCGAGATTTTATCGAGACCGACGAGTACGACGAGCTCATTCGCGTGAGCATCGCCTATCACAGCGATTTCCGTCTACCCGCGCAGCTCGACGAGCGCATGCGGCGCTTCTGCGATATCGTGCGCGATGGCGACAAGATCGACATTATGCGCACCATCGCCGACAGCACCGTCGACACCATCCTCAAGGTGGACGAGAAGACGTTTCTCGGCAGCCGCTTCTCGTCGCCAACACTTGCCGCCTTTGACGAGCGCCGCTGCGTCGCACGCGATGAACGCAACGAGCCCGCAGACTACCTGGTGGGACTCATCTGCTTTATGTTTGAGCTCGTCTATCCAGCGAGCCGCGCGCTAGCGCGCGAGCAGGGCGATATCTACCGCCTGCTCGACGCACCCTTTGGCATTACGCACCCCTTTACCGATCCCGCCACGCAAGCGACCTGGGAGCGCCTAAAGAACGAGATACGCGGCTGGCTGGCGCGCGCCTAGCGCTCAAGCTGGGCCAGCAGCTCCTCGACGACCTCGACGGCATCACCGACAACCTTGTACTGGGCAGCACCAAAGATGGGGGCATCCGGGTCCTCGTTGATGGCGATAATGCACTCCGCCCCACCGATGCCGGCAAGATGCTGGATGGCGCCCGAAACACCGATACTCACGAGAAGCTTGGGCGAAACCGATACGCCCGTCTGGCCAATCTGATGGCGATACTCCAACCAGCCGGCCTCCACGACAGGTCGCGTGCAGCCAAGCTCGGCTCCCAGAGCCTCGGCGAGCCTTCGCATCAGCGGCAGGTTTTTCTTAGAACCAATGCCGCGACCCACCACGACCAG
Source organism: uncultured Collinsella sp. (assembly GCA_900556705.1). GTDB lineage: Bacteria > Actinomycetota > Coriobacteriia > Coriobacteriales > Coriobacteriaceae > Collinsella. The sequence goes on along the minus strand of USPT01000037.1, from coordinate 7,614 downwards.
GCGCTCGGCATCGGCAATTGATGCCTGCTGCCCCCACTCCTCGGCGGGAATCGAGATCTCGACACGAGCCTTAGCATCATCCGCAAGTGATATCTGGGTGATCGTGCCGGAGCGGCCGTAGTCAAAGTCGGACGCTTTAAAGATGCCGGGACGCACCGTTGCCATCTGGGGACGATGATTGGGACAGATAATGGTGGCCATCAAGTTGCCGCCAAACGCCGGGCGGGTCTGCTGCAGCAGCCCCGTCTCCGTATCCATCGAAAGTACGGTGCAGTCAGCCGTAAGGCCCGTCTGCAAACGCACGGCAACGCCGGGTGCCAGTTCGCGGCCAAAGGCGGTCGCACCGTACAGAATGGCCTCGGGCTTGCGCTCTGCCACCAAATCGCAGATCAGCCGGGCGTAGATCTCAGCATCGTTCTGGCGTAGACGCTCGTCGCGACAGACCAGGACCTCGTCTGCACCGGCGCAAACCAGATGCTCCAGGTCACCGAGAGAACCCTCGGGGCCCATACCGACCAGCGTCACCAGACGGCAGCCGCGAGCATCGGCAAGCTCGCGGCCCTTGCCCATGAGCTCATAGGCAACGGGATTCACCGTATCGTGCTCGTCGGTCTGCGCGAATACCCAAATGTCTCGATATGCATCAAGGTCCACCGCACCAGCGGCCTCGTCGCGCTCGATCGAAATGGCATTGACGGGGCAGGCATCGACGCACCCACCGCATAGGATGCAGCCGTCGGTTACGCGGGCGCAACGGTTGGGCCGCTCGCCTTCCACTACGATGCCGCCCGAGGCACAGGCGCGAACGCAGCGACCGCAGCCGATACAGGCTTCGCTATCGATAATCAGTCCGCTCATCTATGCCATCCCCTCGATAATCTTGGCAAGTTTTGCCGCCTGCTCGGACGCCGTTCCGTCAACGGCCTCGCACGTTTGGTCGCGGTCGGGCACAAACGATCGCACGACCTGTGTCGGCGAGCCGGCAAGGCCACAGCGCGCGGGGTCGGCATGCACGTCGGCAGCGTTGACCACGCGCACGTCCGCCTCCTCGGCCGCACGAATACCGGCAATGCTCGGCATGCGCAGTTGGCCAATCTCCTTGGCAGTCGTCATCGCGCATGGCATCTCAAGATAGACCGTCTCCTCGCCGGCATCGCAGCCGTGAACAAGCGCCAGTGAACCACAGGTCGTAAAGCCCGCGCTCTGCACGCAGCTCACGTCGGTCACGCAGGGAATCTCAAAGGCACCGGCAAGCTCGGGACCAATCTGGGCCGTATCGCCGTCCACCGCCATCTTGCCGCAGATGAGCAGGTCGAAGTCCTCGTCGAGTGCCTCGATGCCGCACTTGAGGGCATAGGTGGTTGCCAGGGTATCGGCACCCGCAAAGGCGCGATCGGTTAGCAGCAGTGCGTCATCGGCACCTCGGGCGATGCAGTCGCGCAATAGCGATTCGGTCGCGGGGATGCCCATCGACACCACCGTTACGCGCACGTCCATGCCAAAGCCGATAAAGTCGTCCTTCAGCGCCAGCGCGCATTCCAAAGCGCTCGCGTCAAAGGGATTAATGACCGCCTGCTTGCCATCGCGCACGATGGTATTGGTCTTGGGGTCCATCTTGACCTCAGTGCTGCCCGGCACCGCCTTGACGCACACCACCATATGGAAATCGCTCATCTTCACGCGCCCCCTTTCTGGACGAGCTCATCCAAGAGCTTCTCCGAAAACAGGTTACCGCGGCCCAACTGCCCGGCAGGATCGAGCTGGAGCTTGAGCCGCGCCGACTCGACCATGGCCTCGTGACCGTACATCGTCTCCAAGAAGTCCGCCTTGATCTTGCCGACGCCGTGTTCGGCGGAGACGGCGCCGCCCATGGCCGTGACCTCGGAAGCCCACTGGGCAAAGAGTTCTCCGCCACGGCGGTAATCCTGCGCATCGCGCGGCAGAATGTTCACATGCAGATGGTTGTTACCGATGTGCCCCCAGGCGGCAGATTCAAGCCCGCTTTCGGCCAACGTGCGGCGATAAAGGGCGATGACATCGGCCAAGCGTGCGTTGGGCACCGACATGTCCGAGCCCAGTTTGGTGATGGTGGGATCCGTGCGGCGACGCTCGTCGATGAGCATGTTGACGCTCTCGGGCACCGCATGGCGGAAGAATCGCTGACACTCGCGATCGACCTCGGTGCGCGCGACCCATGTCGCATCGTCGCGGCCACCCGCAAGCTCCAGTACCCACCCCAAGTGATACAGCTCCTCAGTCGCCTGAACTTCGTCGTCGCAGTCGAGCTCCACGTAGACACAGACCTTGGCCTCTTTGTCGAGCGCCGGCAGCGAGGCAAACGCCGTCGACTGCTCGCGCTGGCGACGTAGAATATCCAGGGCGCCAGCGTCGAAGTACTCGATGGCAGCCGCATGGGACAGGACGGGACGCACGGAATCGGTGAAGGACACGGCCTTGTCTTCGCTGTCAAAGAAACAGCTCACGCCCCAAACGACCGCAGGCGCCGCCTGCAGGGCAATCTCGAGCTCGGTGATGACGCCGATTGTGCCACACGCACCGATAAACAATTCGATGGCATCCATATCGTCAGCAACGAAATAGCCCGAAGCATTTTTGGTCTTGGGCATGGTGTAGTCGGGAAGGTCAAGCTCGAGTGCACGGCCCACTGCCGTCACGAGCGACAGGTGGCGGCCCTGGGCAAAAGCCTCGCCGCGCTGAAGCTCAAGCAAATCGCCATCAGCCAGCGCGACGTGGAGCCCCGTGATATGCGGGCGCATGGGGCCGTAGGCGTAGCTGCGGGCACCGGAGGCGTTACATGCCGCCATGCCGCCCAGACAGGCAGACGCCTCGGTGGGATCGGTGGGAAAGAACTGCTCGGGGGCCTCTTGAAACTCATCGTAGGCCTTAAGCGATGCCTGGTCCCAACCAGCGGTCGGCAGCACCTTCTTGCTCAGCTGCTTGCGCAGCTCCGAGAGCACAACGCCCGGCTCCACGCGCAGCAAAAATTGGCCTTGTTCATCGCGGCGAAGGCCCAAATAGCGATTCATACGGGAAGTATTGAGGATATGCCCGCCGTGGGGCACGGCGCCGGCGGCAAGGCCGGTTCGGGCGCCCTGAACCGTTACCGGAACACGCTCGACATGGAGCTTTTCCAAAATGGCACGGACCTCGTTTTCCGTTGTCGGAAACGAGATGCTCGAGGCCTCGCCCGATGCGCGAGACTCGTCGCGACCATACTCTTCGAACTCGTCGGTGAAGGGTTTGATGGTTGCAGACACGCGAACTCCCCCTTTAGCTAACTACAGTGTTTGCAGGGAGATGTTACCGCATCGTTTCGTCGACGTGTTCGAGACCGTCTCCATAATTGGCGTTTTTTACGTTCGTGCAATTCGGCGAGCGGCTTGATTTCCTCGGCAGACGATGCTTTTGACACATATGGCCCCGCCGTCGCCGACCGCGCGATTGTCGCTCGAAAAAAGTTGGAGTATTTTTTGCCGCCTTTTACCTGCGGAGACGCCAATCCGTCAAGCATTTGGTCAGAAATTGGTCAAGTAGCGGCTGATACGGTCGGCGTCGACAGCCAAAACCGATAGAAGTTTTGGCCCAGAAGCAGGGAGGTTCCCATGGCATATTACTGGCCCCAGTACGGCATCGCCATCGAAGTCGACGACGATCCCCATCTCCTGCCTTTCGACGAAGAGGCATTCCCCGATACGACGGTCTACCACGTTACCACCGATGTGATCTGCGACCCCGAGTCGTTCTCGGCGCTCGCCCACCACATCGCGCATATCCACGACATCGAGCTCCCTCCCGACTTCGACGAGCTCGTCTACTCGCGCCGCCTGATGCTTCACATGCTCTTTGGAGCGGACCCGTCCACCTTTGCGCGCGTCTATACCGCCAAGGATGCCGCATGAGCGCGAAGAAGCCACCCCACTTTGCAGGCCTGGGTCGTCGCAAGAAGCTCATCGTTGCCTGCTTGGCCATCGTCTGCGCCCTTGTCGCCGTAGGACTATACGCTTGGCAGTCGCAGCCCGTACCCGAGGCGGGCGCTTCGGTCACGACGGCCGAGGGCAAAACGCGTCAGGAAATCCAAGATGAGCTCGACGCCATCGTCCGCGACAACATGATGACGATTTCGGTCGCGCCGGTCGCTCAGCTGCAGGAGGACGGCAAGCTGCGCGTCAACGTGCAAAACGTCCAAGACAATAAATTTCCCCAGCGATTCCGCGTCATCCAAAACGACGAGACCATGTACGAATCCGGTGTGGTCGAGACCGGCAAGACAATCGAGACGTGCCCCGCCGGCGACATCAAAGAAGGCGAGGCGTACATCGAGATCCAGGCACTCGATGCCAAGACCCTCGACAGCCACGGCAATCCGACACGTGTCAAGGTGCGGGTTGAGCAAGCCGAGAACTAGCCTTCCGGCCGACACGGCACCGCATGCAATTCACCAGCATTCGTCCAATCATCGCGGGGACGCCCCGCGGCGAATAGAAAGGAACGACCATGGACATCACCAGGAACATGAACGGAGTCAGAGCGCTCGTCGTGGGCACAGGGCTCGCGCTCGCGCTCGCAATGGGCGCCGCCCCGACGCCAGCTATGGCAGCCGGGCGCGTTGGAACCACGAAGGTAATGGTCAGGACCGAGATCGACAACGTTGAGTTCAAAGTTCCGACGGTTATTCCCTTCGTCGCCAAGGCCGACGGCACGCTTCAGGGCCCCTCAGAAGACGCGACCACCATCGACAATCATTCGGCCTACGGCATCCATGTCACCAACATGAAGATCGACGCCATGAACACCTGGACCATTGCCGCCGACGCCAAGGCCGGAACCGCGCAGAACTCCATCGACTTTAAGGTCGGCCCCGACGGCGCGCTCCAGAACGCCAGCGCCGCCGCGCAAGGGACGGGCCTCGATCTTTCCAAGAATGCAGCCTTCGACATGGGCTACCAGGGCATTGCCGGCGGCACGGACAAAATCAAGCTCAAGACAAGCGGAAACGTCGCCCGCGTCACGCGCGACATCTTCCGCGTAACCGGCGAAGGCGATCAGGTTGCGACGATCACCTGGACGGTCGAGCCCGGTGCGCACACGGCATAAGGCCGTCGCCCTGGCCGCCGCCGTCAGCATCCTAGCGTTTGGGCCAGCCATGGCCTTTGCCCAGCAAGAACAGGCGCAGGCCGCCACGCAAGTGACGGTCGACCTCTCGGAGCTCGACCGCGGCGACCGCGAGGAACCGTTGGCGCAGACAGGCGACAGACGATGGCTCTTGGCAGCAGGCGCCACAGCAGCAGGCGCGGGAACCGCCGGCCTCGGTCTGCACATCAAACGCAGCCAGAAACAAAACACGGACAGGCCGCACTAAATTAGCTAAGGAGACCCCATGGCATCGAAGAACCTTTTGCCCGTCGTCGCACTCTGCGGCGCGCTCGCAACCGGAACGCCTGTCGCCGCTTGGGCGACTCCCGTCATGGCAGACTCCTTACCAGTAGCCCTAAGTTTCGCACCAAATCCGTCGAGCGCCATTGCGTGCGAGCGTTTTTCGATCGCACAGGCCGTGATCTCAACCTCGGGATGCCTTCGTCGTAATACGGACGGCTCGATAGTCGTGGATATCAAGCGTTCGAACAAGGCAAACGGCTCCCAGGCGGGGTGCGCCGTCTGCACGTGGCGCTCGGTTGTGCTCGATGCAGATGGCGATCCATGCAATTTAGAGCTGCGCATCGACATCGCTTCGGTCGATGACTCGGCGAACGGAGCGAAGGTCGCCTTCGACGGTGCGTTTTTCGAGAAAGGAGGCGGTATATGTCTGGGCTGCGCCGCCGCGAATGCAGACGATGCGCAGCCCACCCTCTCATTCACGGCATCGTTGCGGCTGACCAAAGCCGGTACCGATGTTATCGCGGCGGGAGAAGCGTCCCTGCTGTTCTACGCCGTCAGCACCAAAGACACAGACGCTCATTTCGAGAAGCCAGCCGGATCACTCAGCCGTACACGAGGGATAGAGGCAGGCCCTATTGAAATCGATGCCCACGCGCAAAGCAGGCAACGCATTCTTGCCGACCCGGCGCTTCTCGAAATGGAGTGGAACGGATCCGGAGCCATCGGAATTCTCCCCTCCGCGTTTGACGCCAAGACGCTCCCCCCAAACGACGAACCCATCAACGCAACCATACAAGAAGAGAGCGCGGACAAAGAAGCAGGTGCGGGCGACACGCCGTCGCCGACAAACAGCGTCCCAGCTTCTCTCGAAGCGCCGAATGAGCCCGCTGCCGATCCAAACGATCCCGAGCTCGCGGACAGTCTGGGGCTTGCTGATCCTCAAGAGATCGATGAAGGTAACTGCTGCGTGCTTGCCGCGCTCGACCACACAGAGGTCATCGACGCTGCGAACATCGAAGTTGCCGCCGCCAATCAGCCCGTCCGCAAGTCGGCTATCATCGCATTTCCTGAATCCATCGAAGTCGTCTTTTTGCCATCGGGCGAGGTCGTGGCCCCAACACTGCTCACCTTGTTGGGCGCCAAGAATACTCGAAACGAAATTAAAAAGGTCACGGTTGTCGACCCTGCAACCACCGCCAAGCTGCGTCTATACGCCGTTGCTCCAGACGGAGGCAAGACCTTGGAATTCGATGGTGACACACTCCTAGCCTGGCGACGTCTGGACATTATGCAAGACGTCTCGTATCAGATCGAACTCGAAGGGTTTGATCGTGCCCGCGATGCCAATATCATCGCCGCGGCTATTGAATCCCCGCAGCGGCTTATGACACTGCGCTTTGAATACTATCCCTATGTCCCGACAACCACCTGAGGCTTAAATGCCGCGCATCATTCCTAACACCACTTATATAACGTATTAGATGAGTCGCGATGTGCCTCGCATTTCGTTCTGCTACGATTGCCACGTTGGCATCAATACAGGAGGGCTCATGCCGGGCTTGGGAACAATCATCAACGTTGTGCTTTTAGTTGCGGGCGGTCTTTTGGGATTAGCGGGCGGCCGCTTCATTACACCGCGCATCCAAGACACGCTCATGAAAGCATCGGGGCTGTGCGTCCTGTTTATCGGCCTTGGCGGCACCATGCAAAAGATGCTCCTTATCGATGGGAAGGCGCTAGCGACCACCGGCACCACCATGCTCATCGTCTCGTTCGCCCTCGGCTCGCTCATCGGCGAGGCCATCAACTTGGAGGCCGCCATCGAGAACCTTGGCGAATGGCTCAAGCGCAAAACCGGCAGCGAGGGCGATAACGAGTTCACCAACGCTTTTGTCTCGACTTCACTCACCGTGTGTATCGGCGCCATGGCCATTGTGGGATCGATCCAGGACGGTCTGCTCGGTGACTGGTCAACGCTTGCCCTGAAAGGCGCATTGGACTGCATCATCGTCTGCACCATGACGGCGTCGCTTGGCCGCGGCTGCATTTTCTCCGCCCTGCCCGTCGCCGTGTTCCAGGGGACGATCACGCTGTTTGCCGGCGCACTCTCCCCCATCATGACTACGGCAGCCCTCGACAGCCTTTCGCTCGTAGGCTCCATGCTCATCTTCTGCGTCGGCGTCAACCTCATCCGTCCTCAGACCTTCCGCACGGCCA
>USPT01000036.1 GCA_900556705.1 uncultured Collinsella sp. | reverse complement strand
CGGCTGATATCGGTGAACTGTGACAACAGAATCGCCTCCTACAAAAAAGAGGGAGACCCTTGAATCCTAAAACTCAAGTGCCTCCCACATATGTGCTCTATGAAGGGTGAATTACGCGTTCGCGAGCGGGCGTACGCTGACCCTGTGCTTGATACCCTTGTGGAACTCAACGGTACCGTCGACCAGCGCGAACAGCGTGTCGTCCTTACCACGGCCAACGTTCTCACCCGGGTGGATGTGCGTGCCGTGCTGACGGACGAGAATCGTGCCCGTGGTTACCGTCTGGCCGGCATAGCGCTTCGTGCCAAGGCGCTGACCGCGGGAGTCACGGCCATTACGGGAGGAACCGAGTCCTTTTTTGTGTGCCATTGTGTATACCTACTCTTTCGTTACGAGTGTAATCTACTCGGCGACGGGAGCCTCGGCAACAGCCTCAGCCTCTGCCTTGACAGCCTTCTTGGCGCGGGAGGTAGCCTGAACCTTCACGATCTTCAGCTTGGTGAGCTGCTGACGGTGACCCTTCAGACGACGATAGCGCTTGCGCTTGTGGAACTTGAAGACCAGCTGCTTCTCGCCCTTGAACTGCTCAACGATCTGAGCGGTAACCTTGGCCTTGGCCAGCTTGTCGGGATCGGTGACGATCTTCTTACCATCGTTGAGGAAGATAACCGGCAGGGTGACCTTGTCGCCCTCATTGCCCTCGATCTTCTCGACGGTGATGACATCGTCGGTGGCGACCTTGTACTGCTTGCCGCCCGTGTTAACGATTGCGTACATGTTTACTTGCCCTTCATGCATCAGTTAGTGCAACAGCCGAATATAGTAGCAGGCGAAAATACCCCCGTCAACGAGTATGTGGAGCAAATCCACAAGTTCGCACAGGTATGGGGCTGACGAGTCGGCCCTCGTCGTCCTCGCATGCTTGATTCTGACGCTCGACATCGTAGGAGCAGATGGTCACGAGGTCTTGCATACCGGTGGAAACAATAGGTGCATCCACGCCCGGGGTCAAGCCCTGCAACAAAACATCAGCAGCAGAAAGCAAAATTTCCGGACGCATGGAGCCCTCGTTGTCGGCATGGGTGTCGAGCATGAGCACCAAATGGTCTGGGCGCTCCCCCGCCGTGAGCTCATAGCCCACGAGCGTGTGATCCAAATCCAAGCGCTTGCTCTTTTTGCCGCGCGCGTAGTCGATGCCGTGGCCCGCGCGCAGCGTGTCGATCGCACGACGCACCTCGTCGGCGCTTACGGGCGCCTCGGGATCCAAGTGCAGGTCGATGCGATACGACAGGCGCGTGAGCTGCGCCGTCAACGCCGGCGTGCGCACGTCGATGTACGCCGCCTCGATGGGCGCCAGATCGGCCGGAGACGCCGCAGCCAGGCGCCCAAACGCCTCGTCGAGCGCCACGAACTCGGTCATAAACAGGTCATACCACTCGCAGGTCGACGACGTACCCACCGGCAGCGCCGAAGAGAAGCCCACGCGCATGTGCGGAGAGAAGCCCTGCGTGACGGCATAGGGAAGTCCCGCACGGCGCACGATGCGCTCAATGGTATGGATTACTTCGAGATGGCCCAGGTACTTAAGGCGATCGCGCTTGCCATAGCGAACACGAAGCCTAAAGAGCGAGGGGTTGTCGGTCAGGCGCTCACTCATGCGCGATCACCCATCAATACATTCTTGGCGTGGAGCGTGGGGCAGATCCCGCAGCCGGTGCACGACGTGCGGGTACAGTCGGGAGTCGTGACGCCCTCGAGCGAGCGACGGTACTCGCGCTCGAGGAAGCCGCGCGTGCAGCCGGGGCTCACGTGCTCCCACGGCAGGCGCCAGTCCAACTCGTAGGGCAGGTGCACGAGCTCATTGAGGTCGATGCCGTTTTTGGCAGCAGCCTCCTTCCAGTTATCGAGCGAGAAATGCTCTACCCAGGCGTCAAAGCGAGAGCCCGAGCGCCAAGCATCGATGATGACGGGCGTCATGTCACGACCGGCGCGGGACAGCGCGGCCTCGATGAGCGAGGTCTCGGCATCATGGTAATGAACGCGGACGGCACGGTTGCGAACGCTCGTGACGAGCAGCTTCTGGCGACGCTTGACGTCGTCGTAGTCGAGCTGCGGGCACCACTGGAACGGCGTGGCAGCCTTGGGGATAAAGACCGAAACCGAGATCGACACCGAGATCGAGCCGCGACGAGCCTTGGGCACCACGGAACGACCGAGCTCCAGCACGTGATCGGCCAGATTGGCGATGGCCACGATGTCCTCGTCGCGCTCGCCGGGAAGGCCCATCATAAAGTAGAGCTTCATGCGGTTCCAGCCGGCCTCGAAGGCCGCCTTGGCCGCACGGTCCAGGTCCTCCTCGGTAACGTTCTTGTTAATAATGTCGCGCATGCGCTGGCTGCCGGCCTCGGGCGCGAACGTCAGGCCGCCCTTCTTTTCGCCGGCGACCGATTCGGCCATATCCACGCCAAACGAATCCAGACGCTGCGACGGAATAGACACGCGAATACCCGTATCCTCCAGGCGATGGTTGAGCCTGCCGAGCACGTCGCGAATGCAGGAGTGGTCGGTCGTGGAGAGCGAGGTCAGCGACACCTCGTCATAGCCGGTCTTTTCCAGACCCTGAATCACCGACGAGACGATCTGGTCGGCCGAGCGCTCGCGCACCGGGCGATACGTCATGCCGGCCTGGCAAAAACGACAGCCGCGGGCGCAGCCGCGCAGGATCTCGATAGACAGGCGGTCGTGGACCAGCTGCGCATAGGGCACGCACGACTGCGACAGCGGATTCGTGGCGCCGAAATCCTCGACGACGCGCTTGTAGACCACGGTCGGCGCATCCTTGCCCTCACGCGGCACGGTGTAGCCATGGGACGAGCAGGGCTCGTCGTGACGAACCTCATAGAGCGACGGCACGTAGTTGCCGGCAATGGATGCGAGCTGCTCAACAATCTGCGCGCGCGGGACCCCTTCGTCACGCAGGCGGCGATGCAGCTGGCAGGTCTCGAGCAGCGATTCCTCGCCCTCACCGATGAGGATGGCATCGAAGAAGGCCGCGTACGGCTCGGGGTTGTACACCGAGGGGCCGCCGGCGATGATGATGGGGTCGTCTTCGCCTCGGTCGGCCGCCAACAGTGGAATGCCAGCGAGGTCGAGTGCCTCGAGGAAGTTCGTCACCGCCATCTCGTGCGGCACATGCAGACCGACGATATCAAACGAAGCGACCGGCGCTGCACCCTCGAGCGAGAGCAACGGAATGCCCGCCTCGCGCATAGCGTCACCCATATCGGGCCACGGCACATAGCCACGCTCGCAGGAGATGCCCTCGGCCTGGTTAAGGATGTTGTAGAGGATGGCGATGCCCTGGTTGGGCAGACCGACCTCGTACACATCCGGATAGATCAGGCAGCAACGGTAGTCGGCATCGGCCTTGGAAAGCGTGCCCCACTCGTGATCGATATAGCGACTCGGCTTCTCGACCTTGGCGAGCAACGGCTCAATTAAATGAAAACAATCTTGGTATGCAACGCGCAACGGAAAACCCCTAAGCAGCGAGATCTGATGCGTCCTGATAGGACGCCATAGGACGGGTAGCGCCCGCGACCGTGGTCACCAGATCGCGAACGCGGGAGAACGTGGCAGTGACCACCTCGTTGGCACGACTGTAGTCGACATCGCGCTCGTAGAGCGAAACGAGCGCACGGCCCATGCCATAGGTGCCCGCGGCAGCAGTGAGCGCCTTGACGGCAAACCCAATATGCGGCGTCTGCTTGACAAGTGCGCGGGTGACCGCTCGGATCACAAGACCGCCGGCAAGCACGCCCGCGACCTCGTAGCCGCGCTCAGGCTTAATGCCGCGTCCAAAGACGGCAGCGAGCTCAAAGAGCATGCCCACCTGCGCCAGCGCCATAACGGGATAATCGGCGCCCGGCAAAAACACCAGCGCACCGGTCGCCATATTGGTGAGCGCGCACGAGGTGATGATACGGTTGGCCGCCGCGATGCGCATGAAGGCAAAGTTCGCCGCAAAAGCCGTTTCCTTGTCGGTGCGATCGAGAATCCAGCGGGCAAGCGTCTCGAGCAGATACGTCTTATCGGTTGCCGCTACCACGCCGAGCATGGGCGTGGACTCCTCGATAAACGGCACCTCCACAGCAGACTCGGCAAGCACGCACACGGGCGCGCCGGCGATCACGAGCTCCTGCACGGCACTCTCCAAGCGGTCGGAACCACACGAGAGCACCAGCACCACATCGGTATCGGTCTTTGGAGCAATTCGCTCCTCCCCCAGACGCTCGACGCGCACAATGCCCGAGGTCGTCTGCGGCACAAAGGCGTCACGCACCGTCTCGGCCAGAAAGCGCGAGGCGGACGAATCCAGATAGACCGAGACGCGCACCGGCGTATCGGAATCCTTCTTAACGGACGCGCCCATCTTAAAAGCGCGGGTCAGCTTATCTACGGGAATTATCATAGCAAACCCCTCCAGCGGTTACGCGGCGCCCGAACGATGCCGCCATATGGATTGTACGATACCCACCGTCAGCAGCTGAATCATCATCGAAGACGAACCGAAGCTAATAAACGGTAGCGGAATACCGGTAATCGGCATCATGCCGATGCACATGCCGATGTTTTCGAAAGTCTGGAACGCCCACATGCCAACGATGCCCACACACGAAAGACGCAAAAACAGCGACTCGCACTTAAAGGCGACGCGAATCGTCGAAAAGATCAGCAGCACGTAGAGGCACAGGAGCAAAAAGGAACCGCAAAAGCCAAAGGTCTCGGACAGGAAGGCGAAGACGAAGTCGGTGTGGAACTCAGGCAGAAAGCCGCCGGCCGACTGCGTCGCATGCCCCAGGCCCTTACCAAAGAAGCCGCCCGAGCCAACGGCGATAAGCGACTGCTGCAGGTTGTAGGCATCGTTCGAATCGGCATTATCGGGGTCGATAAAGACCGTCAGACGGTTCATCTGATACTGCTTGATGAGCACATCGTGGCCGAGCAACGAATCAAAGACCGAATCAAGCGCCAGGACGAGGGCCACCAGGCCCACGAGCAGGGCCAGGGTCGACAGCACCCATTCGCGGCGTGCACCGCTCATGCAGATGACGATGGCGCCCGAAACCAGCACGACCAGGCCCGAGCCCAGGTCACCCATGGCAACGACGGCCAAAAACGGAATGGACAGCATGCCGCAGAGCTTGACGTAGTCGCGAACGGTATCGATGCGACCGTTATACTGCGAGCCAAGCGTAGCAATAAAGAAGATGGTGATGAGCTTGGCAAGCTCAACCGGCTGGAACGTCAAGCCGATACCGGGAATCTTGATCCAGCCCGTCATGCCCAGACCGCCCGTATAGGACAGACCCGGAATCTTGGGCGAGAAGATCACGATCAGGTCGATGACGAGCAACGCCGTCGAGAAATTGGAAATACCGCGCAGGTCGGAGCGCCAGACCAGCACCGCCAGCACCGTGCCGATGCCAATTCCCAGCAAATGGCGCGAGAACGAAGCATCGGCCTTAAACTGCGAAGCCGACCAGATAATGATGGCACCGTAGGCGACGAGCGCCACAGTAGCCACGAGCACACCGATATGCACCTTTTGGCGAAACGTGCCGCGCGAGGCCGAAAGTTGCTTGTTGACGCGGTCCAGGCTGCTGCGAGAGCCGGTCTTGGTTGAACGGAACAGATCCGCCGGAGAAAAATCCATCGCAACCTCCTATCGAACCGAAGAATCGCCCGAGGCCGAAGAGGTATCGGGCTCGTCATAAATCACGCCGAGCACGTCGCGCACGACATGCATCGCGGTATCTGAGCCACCGCCGCCCTGCTCCAGGACGGTAGCGATGACATACTTGGGATCATCGGCCGGTGCATAGGCGCAGAACCACGCGTATTCGTCCTCGCCACTTTTCTCGCCCGTGCCCGACTTGCCGTATACCTGCGGCGTCAGGGTGCCAAAGTGCGCCGCCAGGGACGTCGATGCCGTGTAAATCACGTCGTGCATGCCGTTGCGAACAAGAGCCAAATCCGAATCGCTGTTGATCTTGGCCTCCAGGCGCTTCTTCTTGCCCTTGCCATTGTACTTATAGGCATCGCCGTCGCCATCGCGCGACACGGCAGACAAAAATACGTGAGGCACGTACTGTTTGCCGCCGTTGGCAAGACCCATATAGGCGCACGCCATCTGCAGGGGCGTCACCAGGATGTCGCCCTGGCCGATAGCAATGTTGGTCATATCGCCGGCATTCCACTTGCGGTCCTCGGCAGAGGCGTCGGTGAAGTATGACTCTTTCCACTCGGCATCGGGAATACGACCCGCGCCCTCACTCGGCAGATCGATACCGCAGGTCTTGCCTAGGCCCCAGCGACGAAAGACCTCCTGCAGGCCCTCGGGATGTTGCTCGTCATAAAAGAACGCCTTGCCCATGTCGTAGAAGACGGGGTCGCACGAGTTGGCGATACCCGACTGCAGCGTCATGGTGCCGTGGCCAGACGTCAGCCAGCAGCGCTTGCCCCAAGCCTTGCCCAGACCCGTCCAATAACCCGTGCAGTTGGTCGTCTGCCCCGACGTGTAGGTTCCAAACTCAAGACCGGCCAGTGCCGAGAGCGGCTTGATGGTCGAGGCCGACATGTACTGTCCGCTAATGGCGCGGTTGAGCAGCGGGTGCGAACCCTTGTCATCATTGAGCTCGGTCCACACGTCATTTGAGACGCCGCCGATAAAGACGGACGGATCGAACTTGGGCTGGCTCGCCATGCCCAGGATCTCGCCATTGTTGGGATCGAGACACACTACAGCGCCGTTGCCGGCATTGCTGTAGCCAGTGGTCTTGGCAAGCTCGATAGCGCTCGCCAGCGCCGTCTCGCAGGCCTGCTGGATCTTAAGGTCGAGCGTGAGCTTAATGTCAGAGCCGGCCTTCGCGGGCACGGCGCCGGCCTGACCGGTCACATTGCCCGAGGCATCGACCTTGACGGTCTGCTCGCCACGAATACCCTGCAGCAGGTTTTCGTAGTAGCTCTCAACGCCCGCCTGGCCCACGATATCGCCCGACTGGTACGTAATCTTGCCAGCAGAAGCATCATCATCGCCAGAGGTTTTCTTATTCTGAGCCTCGAGCTGCTCGGAGGTAATGGTGCCGGTATAGCCCAAGATATGGCATGCCGTCTCGCCATATGGATACTGGCGCTCGGTACGCTCGGCAATCTTGACGCCCGGGAACTCGCCGGCGTGCTCCTGAATATAGGCAACCGTGGAGCGACGGACGTCCGTCGCGATGGTATGCAGGCTCTGGGCGCCCTCTGTATTGTCCTGAATATTGCGAAGGACCGCCACGTAAGGCATTCCAAGCACGTTGGCAAGATGGCGAACCAGAACCTCATCCTCGGCAAGGTCGCGGTAGGCCACGACAGCAAGTGAGGGACGGTTCTGGACAAGCGCCACGCCATTGCGGTCGAGAATGCGACCGCGCACAGCGGGTGTGGTAACGGTGCGAGTCTGATTACTATTAGCCTGCTTCTCGTAATAGTCCGACGAGACCATCTGCATGCCCCACAGCTTGACGGCAAGTGCCGCAAACATCGCGCCCACACCCGTGGTGAGGATGGAAAAGCGGCCCTTAAAGGCGGTCGCCGCGGTATTGCCCTCGCCCTCGGTGGCGCGCGGGGCCGTTCCATGCTGTGTATCGTAGGTAAAACGGGAATCGCCACGACGCATGATGACCAGCGCGACCACGATGGCCACAACCAGCACGATACCGGCGATAATAACCGTCATCTGGGAAGACATCTACGGGCCTCCCCTATTTGAGCTTGCGGGTCTTGGGCTTAAAGCGCATACCCGTCTGGCGTCCGCCACGTGCGGAGAATCCATAGCCGGACTGCGGCACGACGCCGGACATCAAAAACGGAATGGCAACCAGACCCGTCAGGATCGAGGACGGCAGCGCATGGCCGAAGATCGCCACGACAAAGCTCGTCTCCAAACCCATAAACAGCAAGATGATGCTGTAGATCACATTAATGACGAGCGCAAAGGCGCCCACGGTGACGCCGCGCGCACTCGGGGTACCGCCCGTCTGACCGACGGCGCTGTGCACCAGGGCAAAAGAACCCACGGTCAGCAGGAGCGACATAACGCC
Organism: uncultured Collinsella sp.; assembly: GCA_900556705.1. Lineage (GTDB taxonomy): Bacteria > Actinomycetota > Coriobacteriia > Coriobacteriales > Coriobacteriaceae > Collinsella. The sequence continues at coordinate 1,052 of USPT01000036.1, read as the reverse complement.
CACCGGCACGGCAGCGGACAGGTCATAAAACAAGCCGCTGCAAAAACCGCACACGACGGCACGGGTCGGGTCGCCCGAGAACACGCTTAGGCACACCAGGATAATCATGAAGTTGACGCGACCGCCCGCAATGGAGATCTGCGGTGCCAGGCCTGCCTGCAGCAGCACGCACACAATGGCGGCGATCACAAACGTGCGGGAGCTCATCCCCTGCTCGTGTAGATCCATGGACATGCCCCCTATTCGCTCGAGCCGGAATCGGTCGTCTCGGACGTGTCGGAACTGTCATCCGAGCTTTCGTCCTTCGTCTTGGTCGCAGCATCGCGCGACGTTCCCTGCGGCGTGCTGTTGGCCGTGCTCACGTCCTCATCCGAGGCCGACTGTTCGTCGGTCAGCGAGGTGATGACCAGCACTTCCTCGTTGTTCTCGGCCGTCGTCTGGGCGCGCACCACAATGGTGTAGTACACATCGTTTGCCGATTTCTCAACCGACGAGACGGTGCCAAGCGGAAGGCCCTTGGGGAACACACCACCGATGCCCGAGGTCACGATGATGTCGCCGACTTTAACGTCGGAGTCGACGCTCACGTACTCAAGACGCAGCGTGCCGTCAGCCTGACCCTGCAGCATGCCCTGAGCGCGCGTGTCCTGCACCATAGCGGACACGCCCGAGTTCTCGTCGCCAATCAGGCGCACGGTCGACGTTTTGGCCGATACCTCGATAATCTGGCCGATAACACCGGCAGAACTCGTCACGGGCATGTTGATGGTAAGGCCGTCGGCAGAGCCCTTGTCGATGGTAACGGTCGAGGTCCAGGCATCGCCGGAGGCACCGACAATACGAGCTGCGGTCGATTTAAGGTTGTAGGTCGACTGCAGGCCGACCAGCCCCTCCAGACGCTCAGCGGTCTTTTGAGCCTCGGAGAGCTCAGCAACCTTAGAGGTCAGTTCCTCGTTTTGCTTCTTGAGTTCGTCGAGCGTGTCCTGCGACGCCGTAAGGTTAGAGAACACGTTGCCAATCGCATTGAAGGGAGCCGCCACAGCCGAGCCCAC
>USPT01000035.1 GCA_900556705.1 uncultured Collinsella sp. | reverse complement strand
CAAAGTAGATGGGCTTGCCGCCCACGGCATTAATTACGTCCTGCACCTGCTGGGCGTCGCGGATGAGGCCGTTGGTGCCAAGCGCGCAGATGACCACGCTTGGATCGTAGTTGGCGCTGTCCTGTGCATAGACATCCTGGAAGGTGTAGAACTGGCGGCTCACCACGCCGTCGATGTATGCGTTGGGAAGCACCGCCTGAATGCCAGGTTGGGCACCTGCGGTGACCGAGTCGCCGATCATGAGCACGCGGGCGTCGCAGGTTCCGGTTGCCTCGTCGTAGGTAAAGCTCTTCCAGTCAAGGTTCTTCGGGACTTTTTCGGCGATAGGTCCCTCTTTGGGTTTTTGCTTGGTGGCGTCATCGGATGCGGTGTCGTTGGACTGGGAATCTTTACCGGATGCGGGCTCGGCGCCCTTGCCGTTGGCGTTGTTGTCCTGGGACGAGGCCGGGTTCTGGGCAAGCTCGGGACGGAGCTGCTCGGCGCGGGCGGTGGCGATGCCTGCCCAGTCAAGCGGCGCGAAGGCAAGTGCGGCGACGCATGCGGCGCCAAGTGCGGGGAGCACCATGGCGGGCGCGAGGACGTGCTTTCCTGCCGTGCTGTCCTGTTGGGCCGGCTTGTGGGACCAAGGGCATTCGACGAGGCGATAGAAAACCTCGGCTACCGCAAGAATCAGTACAAGCTGTAATACCTGCTCCCACCAGGCGATGCGGGTAGTGCGGGTTGCGGGATTCATAAGAAGCAGTAGGGGATAGTGCACCAGATAGACCGAGAACGAGCGCTGTCCCAACCAGACGAGCGGCTTGACCGACAACAGACGGCGCACGATGCACTCCGTATTCTGCACGCAGATGATGAGGAGTCCGGTGACGAAGGCAAACAGCAAAAAGCCGCCTCGGTAGAGCCAGGCGCTCTCTCCGGTCAGCATGAGTGCGCCGGCTATAACGGCAATGAGCCACGCGATAGAAATCGCGTTGACCTTTGAGATGCCCTTGTTGGCGCCGGGGATATGGATGTCACCGCTCAGCATCTCGCGCAGACGCGGCGCGGCGATGGCGGCTAAGGCTCCGCATAGAAGCTCGGCGGCACGGGCGTCGGTTCCGTAGTAGACGCGCGATGCGTCGGCGGTGGGATTAAACATGAGGACCATGGCTGCCGTCGATGCAAGCGCGAATGCGATCGTGATGCCGATGGCGGTGTTGCGCGACCTGGTTTTGCTGCACAGTGCCATAAGGATGACCGGCCACACCAGATAGAACTGCATAGTGACAGCGCAGAACCACAGGTGCGTGAGCGGCGAGGGGAGCCCCGCGGCGGCGAAATACGAGACGTTACGGAAGATATAGAACCAGTTGCTCAAAAAGAGTGCCGATGGCAGGGCGTCCTGCTGCACCTTAGGGAGTAGGCTCGGGGCCGCGATGTAGGTGGCGACGGCGGTAAGCGCGATGGTCACGACGATCGGCGGCATCATGCGCGCAATGCGGCGGCAGATGTAGCGCGGGTACGAGAATCCGTCGCGTGCCGTGGCCCGCATAATGCTTTTGGTGGCGAGATAGCCACTCAGCGTAAAGAAGAGTGTAACGCCCAAAAAACCGCCGGTCAGGCGGCTGGGGCGAAGGTGATATAGGACGACGCCGGCGATGGCGAGGGCGCGGAGCCCGTCGAGCGCGACGATGCGTTGGTTGCGTTGAGGCGCGGCATGTGCGGCGCCCGTGGGTGTGTTTTGCATCGATCTTTCCTCCAATGTCGACCTAGCAGTCTAGCGCTCTGCGCGGACAAAGGAAGGGGGTTCATGCGGTTGAACAACATGCCGCGGGGCGATGCCTCGCTACGCAAAAGCCGCACCTGCGTTGATGCTCAACTGCCTATATAGAAATGTTTCAGAACCTCTACATAGGCAAAAACAACAACACAGATGCGGCAAAGACGTACGGGTGGTTGAGCCTTTATGCGATGATGCTCGGCTACTTGGTCTTGGCAACCAGCAGCGGGTCGCCAAGCTTGACGAGCGGATTGCCGCCGATAAGCGTGCCAGACTCGCCGACGTGGTCGATGCTCTTGAGGCGGTCGAGCTCAGAGACGATGACGGTCACGATGTCCTCGTGGCCGGCGGCCTTGATAGCGTCGCGGTCGAAGCTGATGAGCGGCTGGCCGGCCTTGACCGTGTCACCCATCTCGACAAAGCGGGCAAAACCCTTGCCATTCATTTCCACGGTGCCCAGGCCAACATGGATGAACACGCGCAGGCCGTCCTCGGTGATCATGCCGATGGAGTGGTTGGTGACGGTGGTGGCGCCGATGCGGCCGTTGGCGGGGGCGTAAATGGTGCCGGTAATGGGCTCGATGCCGTAGCCCTGACCGAGCATGCCCGAGGCGATGGTCTCGTCGGGAACCTCACTCAGATTGACGAGCACGCCGTTGACGGGAGCGTAGATGACGCCTTCGCGGGTAGCGAAGCTTGCTGCGGGCGGAACGGACGCCTCGCCCGACGAAGTGAACGTGGACTTGAGCGAATCGAGCAGACCCATAGATGCCTCCAACGTATCAGGCGCGCATGTTGCACGCGTGTGGTTTGCCGGAAACGTTTCGTACGTGTTTCCCAGCACGGTCAGCGCCCCTATTTTACGCTGCCCAACGATACCTCTGAACAGCGATTTTGTGATATATCAGTTGAAGGCCAACTTATTGCGGGGGTGTTTCTGCGCCGCGGGCTCAAGTGGGGTACGCTAAGGTGCGAAAAACGAGTGCGTACGAATCGCACGGAGGGAGCACCTATGATTATTGAGAACCATGCGCTGTGGGGCGAGGAGCCGACCGAGGAATATCCGGCGACGTTTACGTATCTGGGTGCCGAGCCGCTGCCCGACAAGCCCAATGGCCGCCGCCCCGCGGTGATCATCTGCGGCGGAGGCGGGTTTACGCATATCGCTCCGCACGAGCAGGACCCGGTGGCGTTTGCATTTTTGGACCGCGGCTACCAGGCCTTTGTACTCAACTATGTGACGAGCGCCACGGGCGACGTGAGCTTTCCGCACCCGCAGACGGACCTCGCCAAGATGGTCGCTACCGTGCGCGCCAACGCCGACGAGTGGCATGTCGATCCCAAGCGCGTGTGCATCGTGGGTTTCTCGGCGGGTGGCATGATCTGCGCCTCGCTGGCAACGCAGTGGAAGACCGGACCCTTCGCGGGCCTTGCCGGGGCTCGTCCGGAGGATATTCGTCCCGACGCCGTGGTGCTGGGCTATCCGTTGCTCGACCTTGCCTATGTGCGCGATATGCAAACGCGCGACCCGCGCATCGACCTGCGCGTGCCCAAGACGGGTGGCAAGACGGGGCGCGATTTGCTCAACGACTATCTGTCGATGGTGACGGGCGGCGAGGCGACCGATGAGCACCTGACCGACATTTGTCCTACCACGCACGTTTCGCGCCAGATGCCCCCGACCTTTGTGTGGGGCGTTTCGGACGACAAGACGGCGCCGGTCGCGCAGGTCTACCCGTTTGCGCAGCGCATGGCCGAGGAGGGTGTTGCATGCGAGATGCACGTCTTTGACCAGGGTGGCCATGGCCTTTCGCTCGGCAACGCCAATACCGCGGTCGACAACGAGGACAAACAGGTTTCCGTCCGTCCCTGGATTCGCCTAGCCTTCCGCTTCCTGGAGCGCCATCTGTAAGAGGACGGACATCTCCTCAATAACTTGCGGTGAAATAGCTCTTATTTAAGGCCTCAACCAGCCCAAGCAGGAACTATTCCACCGCAACTTTGGTTTTGATGCCCCGCCCGGAAACTGCGTCCCGGTTTGGGCGCGGATTCCGGGATGCAGTTTCCCATAGGGCCTCGACTGGGAAAGTGCGTCCCGTTTCGGGCGGGGATTCCGGGTTGCATTTTCCGCAAGAGGCCTGATTGGGAAACCATATCCCGTTTCGAGCCAGAATTCTGGGACGCAGTTTCCCCGAGAGGCCCCATCGGGAAACGGTATCCCGGAATCCGCCCGGATGGTGGGATGCGCTTTCCAAATGATCCCTTGGTGACGGAGGGAAATGAATCATTTTGGGCGGCGGTGCCAAGAATTGGTCCGCTACCGCCCGCTGCTTTCCTACCAAACGGTGAACTGGGCGTTTTCTGTGTTCCAATGGACATCGCGAACGTAGTCGCGCACGCCCGTCGCATCTCGTGCTTCGAACAACTCAAGAATATGGGCATGTTCGCTGTTGGCTTTATTGAGCAGTTTGCACGCCGTCTCTTGGTCGACAGTCTCGTAATCGCGCTTGATAAAGCAGCGCTCGAGTTGCGAGATCATGTCGCGCAGACGGTCGTTGCCGCAGCGGTTGAAGTACGTAAGGTGAAAGTCTCGCTGAATATCGTCGTACTTTCGGATAAGACCGCCTTGGATCGCAAGGTCCATGGAGCCGACGAGAAATTTAAGCTGCGTAATGTCATCGTCGGTTAGGTTCGGGCAAGCGAGGTACGCCGCCTGCCCGTCCAGCGGCCCCATGATCTCGAAGACTTCAACGGCGTTTTGCTGGTCGAACCCGCGGACACGGAATCCGCGGCGGGGGAGGTTGTCCAGATAGCCATCGCTTGCCAGCTGGATGAGCGCTTCGCGAACCGGCGTGCGCGACACGCCCATGGCATCGCAGATTGCTTGCTCGCTCAAACGGTCGCCGGCGGACAACTCGCCGGCGTCAATGCGGCTCGAAATGTAGTCGTATACGTGGTCCTTCAGGGGCCTTCTGAGTGTTTCCATGAACGTATATCCTTTAACTGTATATTTTTAAAACTAAATACATTTCACTTGAATAGCTCAGTTGAATTATAGAACGACCAGTTAAATCATGCTACTTCGTGCCGAAACGTGAGAGTACGCTCACCGAGAAATATCTACCGTTCATGATTGTATACAATATACAAAACAGGAAAACCGCCCTATGATTAAGCCATCGAAAGGAGGGCGGACACAAGGAAGTTCGCCCTCGGCTAGGAGATCCAAGGAGGATCATCATGACCAAGTTCAGCCACGTTATCATCCGTCGTCCCGGCAAGTCTCTGAGCAATGGCATCACGAGCGCACCCGAGCTTGGCCAGCCTATCTACGAGCGCGCCATCGAGGAGCACTACGATTATGAGCATGCGCTCGAGCAGTGTGGCGTGGACGTGTCGGTGCTGCCTGCCCTCGAGCAGTATCCCGACAGCTGCTTCGTCGAGGATCCGGCCGTCATCACTCGCTGCGGCGCCATCATTACCAACCCCGGTGCCGACAGCCGCAACGGCGAGAAGGACGAGATCGAGCCGGTCGTCCGTCGCTTCTTTGACGACGAGCATGTCAAGCACATTGTTTCTCCCGGCACGCTCGACGGCGGCGACGTCATGATGGTCGGCGATCATTTCTATGTCGGTCGCTCCGCTCGCACCAATGAAGAGGGCATTCGCCAGTTCTGCGAGATTCTCGAGGGCTGGGGCCTCGAGGGTTCCGAGGTTCCGCTGGAGGAGGTCCTGCACCTCAAGACGGGCGTCAACTACATCGAGGACAACAACATGCTCGTCTCCGGCGAGTTCATCGATAAGCCCGACTTTGCCCAGTACAACAAGATTGTCGTGCCCGAGGACGAGGCCTATGGCGCTAACTGCATCTGGGTCAACGGTACGGTCATCGTTGCCGAGGGCTATCCGACCGTGCTCAAGGCCGTGCAGGATCTGGGCTACAAGACGCTCATCGTCGATACCTCCGAGTATCGCAAGGTCGACGGTGGCCTTTCTTGCCTGTCACTGCGCTTCTAACGCGATAGCTGTAACAGTCTGATGATCGCTTGACCGATGGCCCGGCACCCGATTCGGGACGTCCGGGCCATCTTTCGTTCGATCACATGATGAAGGGGGTGCACATACAATGGCCTCTAAAGCTCAAAACGACGAGATTATCGACCCTAATGGCCTCGATCTCTTTCGTCTGACCATGATGGTCATTACCGCCAGTATTTGTGGCGGCATCTTTTCGCTTGCCGGCGATATGGCAGCAGGCGGGGCAAATACCGGTGCGGTTATCGTCTCGTGGGGAATTTGTTTTATTGGCGTCTTTGCGCTGATGATGGTATTCAACGGTTTGTCTCAGGCCCGTCCCGACCTGACCGGCGGCATCTATGCATACGCTGCGGCCGGTTTTGGCGATTACATTGGATTCAACTCCGCCTGGGGCTACTGGATCAGCGCATGTCTTTCCAACGTGAGCTTTGCGCTCTTGCTGTTTAGCGCACTGGGCTATTTCTTCCCTGCGTTTGGCGCGGGCAACAACCTGCTTTCCATCGTCTGCGCCAGCGTGTTTTTGTGGTTCCTTACCGCCCTTGTGCTTCGTGGCGTTAAGGAGGCTGCGGGCATTAACACGATCGTCACGTTGGCGAAGCTGGTGCCGCTGGGACTCTTTGTTCTGAGCATTGTGCTCCTGGGTAAGTTCAACGTCGATATTTTTATGGACAACTTCTGGGGAGAACCAGCTGGTCCTGGGTTTGGTGAGCAAGTCGTCTCGACCATGATCGCCCTTGTCTGGGTCTTCACAGGCATCGAGGGCGCTGTCGTCATCTCGGGCCGTGCAAAGTACGTGCGTGACGTCGGTCGCTCGACGGCGCTTGGATTTGCGGCTGTGTTCACGCTGTATCTGATTATCTCGATGCTGTCGCTTGGCATTATGCCGCGCGAGGAGATGGCGCAGCTCGCAACGCCCTCCATGGCGGGAATTCTCGAGCGCGCAATCGGTCCTGTTGGCGCTGCCATCGTAAACCTTGGCGTTATTCTCTCGCTGGTCGGCGCGATGCTGGGCTACGTCATCATTGCATCCGAGACGCCGTTCGAGGCGGCGCGCCAGGGTTCCTTCCCGCTGGCGTTTGCCAAGACGAACAAGCACGACGCCCCGGTGGTAACGGTTCTCGTGAGCTCCGGTATCACGCAGCTCTTCTTGATTGTGTCGTATGTGGCGGCGAGCACCTACCAGTTCTTCTATAGCTGCGCGGTTAACACGATTCTGGTTCCGTACGTGTGCTCGGCAGCCTACTACATGGTGATTGGCTGGAAGAACGAACATCTGGACGGGCCGCATGCGCCAAGCGTCGGCAAAGCCCGCTTCTTCGGTACACTCGGCTTTATCTACACGTTGTTCCTGGTGTGGTCGACGGGTCTTCAGGGCGTTATGATCACGACGATTCTTTTTGCTCCGGCCATTCCCGTCTATATGCTGGGTGAGCGAGGCCGCGGTAAGCCGGTGCTTCCGCATCTGCACGACAAGCTGATCGCAGCGGTGGTCATTGTCGTGGCAATTATTTCGCTGTATCTGCACTTTGCCGGCATTGCGCCGATTGTCTAGGACTGCGGCAAGCTTCATCGCTTGGTAAGCCGACTGAGGCATCGCGTGCCGGTGCCGTTCGGTAATCCATAACTGACGTGGGCCTCTGTAGCGTACCTTTGTGAGCGCCCACTAAACCCGCGCAGGTGACTACGGTTGCCTGCGCGAGTTTTTGCAGTTGCGGTGAAATGCTGCCGGCAGCTGGGGACGTTCCTATTGCCGGCACTCTGGGACACTCCTTGGATGTTCCGCATACAACGGAGGAAAGCGGATGATTTTGACGAGGGGCGGGCGGCTGATTCGGTCCTCGGGGAAACCGCGTCCCGTTTCGGGCGCAGATTCCGGGCCGCAGTTTCCCCGAGGGGCTCGATCGGGAAAATACGTCCCAGTCTGAGTGCCTATTCCGGGACGCAGTTTCCGCTAGAGACCTCAGTCGGAAAGCCCGTTCCGTTTTAGCGTTTCGGAGTGGGATGCAGTCTCCCCAGGAGCCCCCATCGGGAAACTGCATCCCGGAATTCGCCTGAATAGTGGGGTGCGGTTTCCGAAAGGGTGCCGTCTGGGAAACCGTGTCCCGGAATCCCCTCCCGCGCCTGGTTGTTCCGCATCGCATCTATTGGGCAAAGCGATCTGTCCCCATTGCACCGATCTGTCGATTGAACATCGTTGTGTGTTCGCGCTATCATGCATGGTTACAATTGGTTAGCCATGGCAAACGGTTAGCCATGGTGAACATAAATGCAACGCCCTGTGGGCGCCGGGGGAGGAACACGGACGTGAAGCTCGATACACTCGAGATTGGAAAGGACGCCGTTGTCGCATCGGTGACATCGGACGACCAGGCACTCCGACAACATATTTTGGACATGGGCCTAACACCGGGCACCGAAGTCACCATGATGAAGTACGCCCCCATGGGTGACCCGCTCGAGATCCGCCTGCGTGGCTACGAGTTGACACTGCGTAAGGACGATGCCGCTCGCATCGAGCTCGTGGGTATTCACGACACCGATACAGGTCCGCGCGCTAACGCCGCAATCGGCACGACGGAGCATCCGGCCCTGGGCGAGGGGACGTATTCGCCCCGTGCGGCAAAGACGGCCGTGCCCGAGGGCGCGCCGCTGCACTTTGCCCTCGCCGGCAACCAAAACTGCGGCAAGACCACGTTATTCAACCAGCTGACGGGCTCCAACCAGCACGTCGGTAACTTTCCCGGCGTGACGGTCGACCGCAAAGATGGCACCATCCGTAACCATCCCGAGGCGAGCGTTACCGACCTGCCCGGCATTTACTCCCTGTCGCCGTACACAGGCGAGGAGGTCGTGAGCCGTCAGTTCATCCTCGACGAGCGTCCGGACGCCATCATCGACATCATTGACGCCACCAACATCGAGCGTAACCTGTACCTGACACTGCAGCTCATGGAGCTTGACCGTCCTATGGTCATCGCGCTCAACATGATGGACGAGGTGACCGCCAACGGCGGCGCCGTAGACGTCAACTTGCTCGAGAGCCTGTTGGGCGTGCCCGTTGTCCCCATTAGCGCTGCCCGCAACGAGGGCATCGGCGAGCTGGTGGACCACGCCCTGCACGTGGCGCGGTTCCGCGAGCGCCCTGGTCGCCTGGACTTTTGCGCGCCCGACGGTCCGGACGGCGGTGCGCTGCATCGCTGCATCCACGGTATTGCTAACCTGATCGAGGACCATGCCGTGACGGCGCACATCCCGGTGCGCTTTGCGGCGACCAAGCTGGTCGAGGGCGATGAGCTGGTAACCGAGGCGCTTCACCTGGATCGCAATGAGCTCGACGCTATCGAGCACATCATCACCCAGATGGAGGGCGAGGCCGGCACCGACCGCCTATCTGCGCTGGCCGATATGCGTTTTAGCTTTATCGGCGACGTGTGCGGGCGTTGCGTCGTCAAGCCGCACGAGAGCCGCGA
>USPT01000034.1 GCA_900556705.1 uncultured Collinsella sp. | reverse complement strand
GGGTAAAGGGCGCATACATCTCCTCGTAATGCGCCTGCAGGTAGGCCGGATCGCCTGCCGTCAGCAGCTTGTCTACGGGATAAGTGTCCACGACCTCATGCAAGCTCTCGACCTCGCGGATCTTAAGGTCGCAGGCATCGCGCTCGTATTTGACGATATTCTTCTGCGAGCCGTCCGGCAGTGTAATCATGCAGCGATACGAGTCCTCTACATGCAGGTCGCGCCCGAGCGAGATCATGGGGATCACATCATAGTTTTGCAGGTGATCAATCAGACGGTGCAGTTCGTCAGCTGGCATGGCCTGGTCAAAAAGGACCTCATCGGTCTGAGCGTCGACAACATGCGCGCCATTGAAAGCGACTAGCAGACCGTCATGGTTTTGGAGGTCGAGCTCCTGTGCCAGAGCATGTAGCCCCCATGCGGGACGACCCGAAGCCAAGATGAGCTTAATGCCCGACTCCTGCGCCGCGAGCAGCTTTTCGCGCGTACGCGGGCTGATCACCTTCTGATCGTTGGTGAGCGTACCATCGATATCCATTGCGATGGCTTTAATTGCCATATGTGCCTCCTTGCATCGTTTTTATCGCGCACTATCTTATCCGAGCCGGGGCACGTTCGCACGGCGCGCGTATGACGGTTGCAAAACCACCCCATTTGAAACAAAGACAAAAAAGTACTTGCAAAAACGCGTTCCGACATATAAGTTGATAAAAGACCGCCGTTGCGGTTTTAAGTAGATCGAGCATATGAAGTTTGAGTTTTAGCGTGTAAGAGAAGGAAGATCGGCAAAGTACAACCCCAAACGCAATGACAACTTAATGAGGTAACTGCCACATGTGAGGCACCCAGGGCATTGCTGTCTCGATTTTGAGCACGATGCCTTCCGCCTTGCATGGGCCGTTCCATCCCGCCCCTGCAGCAACTGCCTCACGGGCTCATTGAAAACCGCATAGCACCCCAACGTCAGCACATCACCCACGGCAAGCACATCACTCACGACAACCAACACATCAACAAACAGCACGAACATCAACCGATTGGAGAAGCTATGACAAACCACCACGCTGAAGACGGCGATAAGAAAAGCATTCTGGATGCCCGCATTGAGCGAGCATATGCAAACGAATATGACGCCGCCTTTGCCGCCGCGACCATCAAGAACTACGCGTCGCTACCGCTCGCGACGATCTTGGCCGATCACCCTCAACTGCTGAAGCGCTGCACAAAGATCATGGGCGACCCCGACATTCGCAAGCTGACAGACCCCTATGCCCCAAAACGCGACAACGATTCGCACATTCTTACCGTAGGCTGCCTAGCCCATATGCTTACGGCGCTCGACACGAAACTCAAGCTCGAATGGGAACCCGACGAGCGTCATGAACTCGAAAGCAAGCGGAACACCCTGCGCACCGCACTGTTCCTTCCGTTGGACGGCCTCAAGCGCTGCAACGTCGAGCTCAATTCACAGGCGCGGCAAAAGCCCGGGACCACGGGGCAGAAAACTCCTAGACCCCATGTGGCCATCGTCGACCGCAACCGATATAACCGCATGACCGCGCACTTTTCTGCCGAGGGAGCAGCCATAAGGACGCTGATCGACCTGCTGTGCCTCCTGAGCATCAACGAACTATTTGAGGGCTATCTCGCCCTTGTTCCCGCGACGGCACCCAAGTCGGTAGCAAAGATCATCGAGACCTGCAGACGCCAGTTTGAGCGCCATCGCAATGGCAGCGAGATGAACGCCAGCATCGCGCAGTACTACGCGGCTCATTACAAAAATGACGGATGTGCCCCTATCGAGCATCAGCTGCGGCTCGCCTACACCACGCCCGTCGCAACGCTCCATCGCTTTGGAGCCCTTGGCGCTTGCGAGCCGCACGAACAGGCAGCCTGCCCCACAACCGAGCTCGATCTCAGGCTCGGACGAACCCTGTAGCCCGCCAGCCCCTCCGCGGGCAACAATCCTATTCCACAACACAACCAACAGAAAGGAGTCCTCATGGACACCAATCATTCCCCCATCATCAGCCCCCTCACCATGCGTGAATCCGCCCGAGGTATCACGCTCACCAGCATTTACGATGAGATGCTCGCCCGTCGCGAGCTCTCCGTCATGGGAAACATCGAAACCCCGATGGCCCACGACCTATGCCAGCAGATCCGCCTGCTCGATGCCACCGACCCCAGCCGCCCCATCACCATATTTGTCGCCAGCGCCGGCGGAAGCGTGCGATCGGGTCTTGCGATCTATGACGCCATGCGCCTCGCATCGTGCCCCATCCGCACCGTCTGCCTGGAATTCGCCGCGTCCATGGGCGCCGTGATCTTTATGGGCGGCGACGATCGCCGTATGGCGCCCCATGCAGAGCTCATGATTCACGACCCGCTGATCCCCCAGGGGGCAGGCGGCTCGGCACTTGCGTTGCAGGAAACCAGCCGGCGTCTCATGCAGACCCGCAAGACCCTCACGCAAATCCTCTCGGACCGCAGCGGCCTCACGCCCAAGCGCATCCAGTCCCTCACTGCAAAAGACACCTACCTTTCGGCCGAGCGCGCCGTCGAGCTCGGCTTTGCCCACGAAATTCTCTCGACCACCAAGGAGGTCGCCCATGTCTAACCTCGCCAGCCGCCTCGCCGCATCTGAGTCCGCATCGTCCACCATCCTCGCCAAGGATCGAACGCTCTCCTGCGACACCCGCCAAACGGGACTCAACAACAACGCACTTGTGATCGGCCCCTCGGGAGCCGGCAAGACCCGAAACGTCCTCAAGCCCAACCTGCTGCAAATGAACGCAAGCTACATCGTGCTCGACACCAAAGGCACGCTCTGTCGCGAAGTGGGACCCGTGCTGGCAGCCCACGGTTACCGCGTGCAATGCCTCAACTTCGCCGACCTCAACACCGTCCCGGCCCTTGCGCCCGGCATCGAGCGCTGCGGCTACAACCCCCTGAGGCACATTCGCCGCAAGGCGGACGGCAGGCCCAACCAGCAGGACATCCTCTCGGTGGCAAAGGCCATCTGCCCCATCGAGGACAACAACCAGCCTTTTTGGGATCATGCGGCGGCAAACCTGCTGTCGTGTCTTATCGCCTACGTCACCGAACAGCTACCCGCCGACGAGCAGACGATCAGCTCGGTCATCAAGCTGATCGAGCACCTGCAGGACGGTGCCACGGGTCGATTGTTTGACGACCTGATCACGACCGACCCCCAAAGCTATGCCCTCTCGCTATGGCGGCGCTACGCCATTACGCAAAATGCCGAGCGCATGCACGCGAGCATCGTCGGCATCCTTGCCGAAAAGGTCATGTGTCTGGGATTCGACGGTGCGGCACAGCTCTATCGTGAGTGCCATCAGGTGAACTTCGCTTCCATGGGACACACCCCCTGCGTCCTGTTTGTAACCGTGAGCGATATTGACCGCAATCTCGATCCGCTGACCGGCCTCTTTATTTCGCAGGCGTTTATGGGCCTCATTCGTGAGGCCGATAGGCAGCCCGACGGCAGCCTGCCCGTGCCCGTGCGCTTTATGCTCGATGACTTCGCAAATCTGCAGATCCCCCAGATCGACAACGTGCTCTCGATTATCCGAAGCCGCAACATCTGGGCAACGCTGCTGCTGCAGTCGACCAACCAGCTCGATGCGCTCTATGGCGAGGCACGCGCACGCTCCATCATGGGCAACTGCGACACGCATCTGGTGCTGGCGTTCCAGGATCCCGAGAGTGCCCGGGTGTTTTCCGACCGCGCCGACGCGCTGCCCAGCACGCTCATGGCGACGCCGATCGATCGCTCGTGGCTCTTTGTGCGCGGTCGCACTCCCGAACAGGTCGAGCGCTTTAGGCTCGAAGACCATCCGCTCTACGGGGAGCTGCCCGAGGCGCAGCGAGGCCATGTGGAGGCCGAGATCTAGGCGCAGGGTTCTCGCGGCGCGCGGCGCCCCAGCGATGTTCCACAAAGGCCGTGCGCCCCGGGACTACGGCAAAGCAAAGGGGCCCGCATCCGATAGGATACGGGCCCCTGACTATAAGGCGCGATGCGTTAACAGCAGCGACTACTTGCGATGCGCGCGATAGAACTCGATGAGCGCCTGGGTCGAAGCGTCCTGCTCGGCCTTGGCGGCGTCATCGTGGAAGGCCGGGGTAATCTGCTTGGCAAGCTGCTTGCCCAGCTCGACGCCCCACTGGTCGTAGGAGTCGATGCCCCAGACCGTGCCCTCGACAAACGTGATGTGCTCGTACAGGGCGATGAGCTCGCCGAGTGCGAACGGGGTCAGCGTGTCGCCGAAGATCGAGGTCGTCGGGCGATTGCCCTCAAAGCAACGGGCCGGGACGATCTGCTCGGGCGTGCCCTCGGCACGAACCTCATCGGCCGTCTTACCAAAGGCGAGCGCCTTGGTCTGGGCCAGGAAGTTGCCCAGGAACAGCTCGTGGACATCCTGGCCGCCGTCGGTCGCAGGGTTGGCGGTATTGGCGAAGGCGATGAAGTCGGCCGGAACCACCACAGTGCCCTGGTGCAGCAGCTGATAGAAGGCATGCTGGCCGTTGGTGCCGGGCTCGCCCCAGAAGATCTCACCGGTGTCGGAGGTCACGGCGCTGCCGTCCCAGCGGACATGCTTGCCGTTGGACTCCATGGTGAGCTGCTGCAGGTAGGCCGGGAAGCGGTGCAGGTACTGGCAGTACGGCAGCACGGCGTGGCTCTTGGAACCGAAGAAGTTGACGTACCAGACATTGAGCAGGCCCATCAGCGCGACGGCGTTGTTCTCGAGCGGGGTGTTGCAGAAGTACTCGTCGATGGCGTGGAAGCCCTCGAGGAACTGCTGGAAGCGCTCGGGGCCGAGCACGACGATCAGCGACAGGCCCACGGCGGAGTCAACGGAATAGCGGCCACCGACCCAGTTCCAGAAACCGAAGGCGTTGGCGGGGTCGATACCGAAGGCCTCGACCTTCTCGAGTGCGGTGGAAACGGCGACGAAGTGCTTTGCCACGGCCTCGGCGTTCTGCTCATCGGAGCCGTCGATGGCGCCCTGAGCCTTGAGCTGCTCGAGCATCCAGGTCTTGACCTCGCGGGCGTTGGTGAGGGTCTCGAGCGTGGTGAAGGTCTTGGAGACGATGATTACGAGCGTGGTCTCGGGATCCAGGCCCTTGAGCTTCTCGGCCTGGTCGTTGGGGTCGATGTTGGAGATGTAGCGGCAGTCGATACCGGCGTCGGCATAGGGACGCAGAGCCTCGTAGGCCATGACCGGGCCCAGGTCGGAGCCGCCGATGCCGATGGACATCAGATGCTCGATCTTCTTGCCGGTAACGCCCTTCCACTCACCGGAGCGCACGCGCTCGGCGAAGGCATACATGCGGTCGAGGACCTCGTGCACGTCGGCGACGACGTCCTGGCCGTCGACGATGAGCTGGCCCTTCTCGCTTGCCGGGCGGCGCAGCGCGGTGTGCAGGACAGCGCGGTCCTCGGTAGTGTTGATGTGCTCGCCAGAGAACATGGCGTCGCGGCGCTCCTCGAGCTTCACCTCGCGGGCAAGATCGCACAGCAGCTTGACGGTCTCATCGGTCACCAGGTTCTTCGACAGATCGAAGTGCAGGTCACCGGCGTCAAAGCTCAGCTTGTTCACGCGGTCGGCGTCAGCAGCGAACCAGGCCTTGAGGTCGATACCTTCGGCCTCGAGCTTCTCCTGATGAGCCTCGAGCGCCTTCCAAGCGGCAGTCGACGTAGCATCGATAGGTGCGGCAACAGTTGCCATAGAGTCCTCCTCAGCATACGGGCGCACGCCTCCATGCGCCCGGACATTCAGATGCCACTATTCTAGCGCAGGTCAAGACTACAATCAGCGAGCGTTGCCAATCGGCCCGCAAACGGCAACCGATTAAAAAGGGACAGGCTTATTTTGGCAGGTCAAACGCTTTACCAACCAAAAATAACCCGTCCTTTTATGGCAAATATTAGGCCGCGGCGCAGATGCTACCGAGCAACTCACGCAGAGGAGACCCGATGCCCTCCAGCAGTTCGGGCGCGATAATGGCAAAAACGGGAACCTCACCGGTGCCCACGACAGCAGGCGCCTTGCCCTCCGAGAGAATGCATCCATAAGGGACAAAACCGTCTTCGCCGGCATCGAGCGCCGCCATGCGACGCGCGAGCTCGCGCGCAAAGCCAGCAGTATCGGCATCGCCAATCGCCAGGACAAAGTCCACGCCCTCATCGGTTGCCAGGGCTACGGCCTCATCGACCAAATCGTCTCCCCCGTCGCCCCCGGCCGAACCGCAACGAAAGAGTACGCGTTCGAGCAGGGCACGATCGAGCGAGCCCAGCGCCGCCGAAACGAGCTCATCGCGCGTGTGCTTGTCGCCTCCCAGCACGACCAGTGCCTTGGTGCCGCCATAGTGGGCAACCAATCGCCCGCACCAGCGAGCCACATCCCCATCCGCAACCAAGCGCGTCGGCATACCAAACCCATAGTTGACCATTATCCCCACAACCCTTCCGTGCTTTATGGTGGTATCGATCGTTAGGCTCATGCTACGAAGCGAGCTTTTCCGAGCTGTTTCGCGCTCTTTAGGGCTGCGTTAAAACCCCGATGAAGCCGCACGACCATACTTGCCAAAAAGGGACAGATTTTGACGGTGTCCGTGCAAGCGGGTATTATCGAACAGGTATTCGATAAGAACATGTGTTTGATGGAAGGGCACGGATGGCGCACGAGCAGCACACCTATATCTGCATCGACCTCAAGACGTTTTATGCCAGCGTCGAGTGCGTCGACCGTGGGCTCGATCCGCTCACCACCAACCTGGTCGTTGCCGACGAATCGCGCGGACGCACGACCATCTGCCTCGCTATCACGCAGGCCATGAAGGACTTAGGTATTCACAACCGCTGCCGTCTGTTCGAGATTCCCGACGGCATCGACTGCATCAAAGCAGTGCCGCGCATGCAGCACTACATGGAGGTGTCGGCGCAAATCTACGGCATCTATCTGGAATACGTCAGCCCCCAGGACGTGCACGTCTACTCAATTGACGAGTGCTTTATCGACGTGACACCCTATCTGGACCTCTATCACACCGATGCGGAAGGCTTCGCCTGCATGTTGCGCGACGAGGTCCTGGCGCGCACCGGCATCACGGCGACGGTCGGCATCGGCCCCAACCTATTCCAGGCCAAGGTTGCACTCGATATCACCGCCAAGCACGTACCCAGCTGCATCGGCATACTCGACGATGAGACCTTTCGCAAGGAAATCTGGCCCCATCGTCCCATCACCGATATCTGGGGCATCGGCCCCGGCGTGGCAGCACGACTCGAAAAATACGGCGTCTACGATCTGATGGGCGTCGCGGCGCTCGACGAAAACCTGCTTTACGACGAGCTCGGCGTCAATGCCGAATATCTCATCGACCACGCCTTTGGGCGCGAGCCGACAACCATCGCCGATATCCAAGCCTATCGCCCGCAAGCGACCTCGACCACCACAGGACAGGTGCTCTCGAAGGGCTATGCCTACGAGCAAGCCTACACCGTCTTGCGCGAGATGGTCGACAGTGCCGTGTTGGACTTGGTCGATAAGCACGTGGTCTGCGACAGCATCTCGCTCTTTGTGGGCTACGCGAGCGAGCGCGCTGACATACGCCGCCTCGACGCCAGCGGTACAGCGCAATATGTGGACGGATGCGGCCACCTGCGCTCGAGCACATCGAGTATCGAACCCACCGCAACCGCCGGCCCCGAGCTCGCGCCCCGTGCTCCCAAGCCCGTCCAGTGCGATGACGAAAGGCGCCGCCTGGTACGCGAAGCGCAGGCAATCGATGGCATCTTTGTGGGAGAGCATGGCGGCAAACCGCGTGGCGGCTATGCCTCACTCTTTGCGCACTCCAACGCCTCGCGCAAGCTGCCCGAGCGCACCAATTCGTTTAAGAAGATCATGGGGTATTTCGATGACCTTTGGGCACAAACGGTCGACCCCAAGCGACCGGTCAAGCGTATCAATCTGGGATTTGGCAACCTCATGCCCGAGGAATTTGCCACCATCGATCTGTTCAGCGATATCGAGGCCGATGAGCGCGAGCGCGACCTGGCGCGCGCCGTCCTGGCCGTGAAAGGCAAGTACGGCAAAAACGCGCTCGTCAAGGGATTAAGCTTTACCGCCGGCGCCACCGCGCGCGAGCGCAACGATCAAGTTGGAGGACACCGTGCCTAAACCCAAACAACAGCCCATGCGCCCGCCGACCGCCTTCGAGCGCCTGGCGGACCCCGAGGGCAGACGCCGCGCAGCCGACCCCAACCTCACTGCCAACGGTGCCGTGCGCGCCAACCGCGCCGCACAGTTTATGCCCTTTGCCGCCCTCACGGGATACTACGAACTCGTGCGCAAGCAGGAAATCACCATCGAGCAAAAACGTGAGCTCACGGAAGAAAAAGCCCTCGAGCTTTCGCAAAAGCTCGAGGGCCTCAAACGCGGCGACTTGGTGCGCGTCACCTATTACGATACGTACGGCTATCGTAGCCGCACGGGCATTCTCGACGAAGCGTTACCCGCATTCAAGCTGCTCAAACTCAGGGATATCGCCATCAACTTCGACGATATCCAGGACATTGAGCTACGCGGACGAGCCTAGCGACGAGAACGCTTGCGCAAGACGAGAGCAATGCCAAGCACTGCGGCAGCTGCAACCAGCAATCCCAAGACCAGCGTGAGGGTCGAGTCGCCAGCGCGAGGCAGCGAGCCGTCCTTCGGAGTCTTCTTAGCGGTCGTCGTGACGGTGGTCGTGGTGCTGCTCGACTGGTCGTTGCCACCCGTCTGGCTGCCGCCAGGCTGATCGCCGCCACCCGGCTGCGAAGGATCGGTGGGTTCCGTCGGATCCGGAGTACCGGGATCAACCGGATTCTCCGAATTCTCCTTGCGCTGGATCCAGACCTGGCAACCATAGAACGGGTTGGCGGTACCAAGGCACAGACCCTGGTTGGTCACCGCAAAGGTGCGCAGACCATGGTTATACGGATCGTTAAAGCCATTGGTCGTCAGCGTCGTAAAGTTCACGCCGTCCTCGGTCACATACATATCAAAGCCGCGCTCGGCATCGCGCAGGTAACACATGCACGTAAGGACACTCTGCAACTTCTTGAGGTTCTCCTCGCTCAGCAGCTTATCGAGCGCATCCTGAATATCGCTCGGCAGCTCGGTGCCATAGGCATCCTCGTACTGCTGCTTAAGGCTCTCATAGCTATCGAGCATGTCCTGATACTGGTCGGCAAAGGACTTGAAGT
>USPT01000033.1 GCA_900556705.1 uncultured Collinsella sp. | reverse complement strand
AGCTCAATCGCGTGACGCGTGCCGATGCCCTCGCACATCCCACGTGGGCCATGGGCGCCAAGATCACCATCGACTCCGCCACCCTCATGAACAAGGGCCTGGAGCGCATTGAGGCCATGCATCTGTTTAACTGCGACCTCGATTTCATTAACGTGGTCGTGCAGCGTCAGTCCAAGATTCACTCTATGGTCGAGTTTGCCGACGGCTCCGTGATGGCGCATCTCGGTGCTTCCGACATGCGTATTCCCATCCAGTTCGCGTTCTCGTATCCCGAGCGTTGGGATACCCCGGCGCCTCGTATCGATTTCCGCGAGCTGGGGCAGCTCACGTTTGATGCTGCCGACATGGATACCTTCCGCTGTCTGGCACTGGCCGAGCGTGCCGGCAAGACGGGTGGCACCATGCCGTGCGTGCTCAATGCCGCCAACGAGGTCGCCGTCGATGCCTTCCTGCACGATGGCTGCAGCTTTACCGATATCGATCGCATTGTGGAATCCTGCATGGATGCCCACGATATGCAGGCGGTCGATTCGTTTGAGCAGCTTCGCGACATCGATGCGTGGGCGCGTGAAAAGGCTGCGCAGGTACTCGCCGCAACCCGTTCCTAACCCATAAGGATTGCTTTTTCGTTTTATGGATACTGTTCTGAGCGTTCTCTCATCGGTCTTTTGGGGCCTGCTGATGCTTTCCGTCCTCGTGTTTTTGCACGAGGGCGGCCACTTTTTGGCGGCGCGTGCCTGCGGCGTCCGTGTGACCGAGTTCTTTTTGGGCCTGCCGTGCCGCTTTGACATCCATTACACGTCGCGTCGCATTGGAACCAAGTTTGGCGTGACCCCGCTGCTGCTGGGTGGCTACGCTGCCATCTGCGGTATGGATCCGACCGATGTCTCCTGCGCCGATCGCGTGCTCGCGGCTATCTACCGTCATGGTCGCGTGACCGTGGCCGACCTTGCTGTCGAGCTCGAGCTTTCCGAGGAGGATGTGCTCGAGGCTTGTGCTCTGTTGCTGGGCTGGGGCTCCATCGCTCCCTGGTATGAGGAAGGGGAGAAACCCTCGCCGAGCTACTATCCCACCAAGTATCAGACGCTGCCGCGAGACGCGGCGGGTTACACCACCTTTGACGGCCGCCGGTTCGATCGAGAGCATGCGACTGCCGAGGGCGATGTGTGGGAGCTGCCGTGCGGCGAGGCTGATTTCTTGGCGCAAGAGCGCTCGCACACTTATCTTGGCCAGGGCTTTCTCAAGCGCGCCTTTATGCTGCTCGCGGGCATTCTCGTCAATATCCTGACGGGTTTTTTGCTGCTTATGAGCATCTATTCCATTGCGGGCGTCACCGTGCCGATCGATACCAACGTGATCGGTCAGGTTGACGAGGGGTCTATTGCCGCCAAGGCGGGTATCGAGGCTGGTGATGCGATCCTTTCGGTTGACGGTGTATCGTGCTCCACATGGATGAACGTTTACGATGCCATCGGCAAGGCCGCCGGTAAGGACGATATCGCCATCGAGTACGAGCGTGACGGCAAGCAGCATTCGACCTCGGTTGCGCTCAAAGAGGACGAGCGCCTAGGTGTGTATGCCTCTACGCAGGTAGTCCGTTTGGACCCCATCACCTCGGCGCGTCTGTCATTCTCCTATGTTGTGCAGACCGCGGAGGGCGTGATGCGCCTGCTCCAGCCGCAGCATACGATGGAGATTCTCGATCAGTCTTCTTCGATCGTGGGTATTAGCGTTATGTCCTCACAGGCTGCTGCTGCCGGTCCTGCCACATTCCTTTCGTTTGCCGCCCTCATTTCGTTCTCGCTTGGCTTTATGAACCTGCTGCCCATCCCACCACTCGATGGCGGCAAGCTGGTCATCGAGATCATTCAAAAGATTGCGGGCCGCGAGCTACCTCTCAAGGTCCAGACGATTGTGAGCTATGTGGGCATCGCGCTCTTTGCGCTGCTGTTTGTCTATATGCTTCGTTCCGACATCCTTCGATTTATTCTGTAGGGGAGTGTTTGGATTGTCTTTATCCCATCCTTTGCCTCGCGAGTTGACGCGCCCCGTGCATGTGGGCGGTGTGCAGATCGGTGGCGGCGCGCCGGTGGTGGTCCAATCCATGACCTGCACCGATACCGCTGATGCCCAGGCAACGCTTGCGCAAGTGTGCGCGTTGGCGCAGGCTGGCTGCGATATCGTGCGTGTGAGCGTGCCCACCGAGGCCGCGCTTGAGGGTTTCCGCACCATCTGTGTCGAGTCTCCGGTGCCAATCGTTGCCGATATCCACTTTAACCACAAGCTGGCCATTGGCGCTGTGGAGGCCGGTGCCGCCAAGCTCCGCATCAATCCCGGTAATATCGGCGATTGGGCCAAGGTCGATGCTGTCATCGATGCCGCGGGTGCTGCGGGCTGCGCAATTCGCATCGGTGTCAACGCTGGTTCGCTTGAGCAGGATATCGCCGAGCGCGACGACCTCACGCAGCCCGAAAAGCTCGTGATGTCGAGCGAGCGCTTCGTCAAGCACTTTGAGGACCGCGGCTTTACGAACATTGTGCTTTCGGCCAAGGCCCATAGCGTGCAAACGACGCTCGATACCTATCGAGCCCTGTCGCGTGAGATTCCCCACGTTCCGCTTCACCTGGGCGTGACGGAGGCGGGGACCAAGCTCCAGGGCACCATCAAGAGCTCTGTAGGCTTGGGTATCTTGCTTTCCGAAGGCATTGGCGACACCATGCGTGTGTCGCTCACAGCCGATCCGGTTGAGGAGCCGCCGGTTGCCTGGGGTATTCTGCAGTCGTTGGGCCTGCGTCGCCGTGGCCCCGAGATTGTCTCGTGCCCCACGTGCGCCCGCTGCCAGGTTAACCTTATTCCCATTGCCGAGGAAGTAACCGAGCGGCTTAAGAACTATACCGCGCCGCTTTCGATTGCCGTTATGGGATGTGCCGTTAATGGCCCCGGCGAGGCTTCTGATGCCGACCTGGGCGTTGCTTGCGGACGTGGTCAGGCCTTGCTCTTTTCGCATGGCCAGATCATTGGTAAAGTAGCTGAGGACCAAATTGTCGACGCGCTTATGGCAGAGGTCGACAAGCTTATTGAGGAGAAATAAATGACCCGAGCAATGTATATGTCTAAGCTCTATGCGCCGACGCTTAAAGAGGATCCGGCGGACGCTGAGCTCGCCAGTCACCGCCTGCTGCTCCGTGCCGGCATGATCCGCAAGGAGGCCGCCGGCCTGTATTCCTACCTGCCGCTTGCCTGGCGCTCGATCCGTAAGATCGAGAACATCGTGCGCGACGAGATGGACGCTGCCGGCGCCCAGGAGCTTATGATGCCTATCATGGTCGACGCCGAGTTGTGGCGCGAGTCCGGCCGCATCGACGCCTATGGCAAGGAGCTTGTGCGCTTTGACGACCGTCATGGTCGCGAGTTCGTCCTGGGCCCCACGCACGAGGAGACCGTCACGGCCCTGGTGCGCAACGAGCTACGCTCCTATAAGCAGCTGCCCGTCAACCTGTATCACATTCAGGACAAGTTCCGCGACGAGTTCCGTCCCCGCTTTGGCCTGATGCGCGGCCGCGAGTTCATCATGAAGGACGCCTACAGCTTCTCCGCCACGCAGGAGAGCCTGCAGGAGGAGTACGACAAGATGAAGCAGGCGTACGCCAATATCTGCGAGCGCTGCTACATCAAGGCTCTGCCCGTCGTCGCCGATTCTGGCGAGATCGGTGGCGATACCTCCGTCGAGTACATGGCTTTGGCTGACGCCGGCGAGGCTTCGCTCGTCTACTGCGACGATTGCGGCTTCGCTGCCGATGACGAGGCTGCAAGCACCAAGGTCGTCGTGACCGAGGGTCCTGGTGACGGTACGCTCACCAAGGTTGAGACTCCGGGCATGGGCACCATTGAGGCTGTTGCTAAGTTCTTTGGGTTCCCCGAGAACGGCACGCGCAAGTCGCTGGCACTCATCGACGCCGAGGGCAAGCCGGTCGTGGCCATTGTTCCGGGCGATCACGAGCTCAACGATTGCAAGGCCGAGCACGTCTTTGGCAAGGGCTATCGCATGATGACCGACGAGGAGCTTCAGGCGAACGGTCTGCACAAGGGCTTTATCGGACCGGTTAACCTGCCCGATGGCATTCGTCTGGTCTGCGACGAGAGCCTGCGCGAGTCCAAACAGTGGGCCTGCGGTGCCAACGAGGTCGATTATCACTTTACCGGTGCCTGCCCCGAGCGCGACTTTACCGTCGATGAGTGGGCCGATCTGGTCACCGTTGTCGCCGGCGACCCCTGCCCGCACTGCGGCAAGCCGCTCTCCGCTGCCCGCGGCATCGAGGTTTCTCAGGTCTTCCAGCTGGGCACCAAGTACTCCGAGGCCATGGGTGCCACCTTTATGGATGAGGACGGCAAGGAGAAGCCGCTCATCATGGGTTGCTACGGCGTGGGCGTGTCCCGCTCGCTTGCTGCCGTCGTGGAGCAGCACAACGACGAGCACGGTATCGTCTGGCCGGTCTCCGTTGCCCCGTACGAGGTCGCGGTGATTCCGCTTGATCCCAAGAAGGAAGAGTGCGCTACCGTCTGCGAGCAGATTGTTGATGGCCTGTGTGCCGAGGGTATCGAGGTCGTCGTCGACGATCGCGATGAGCGTCCGGGCTTTAAGTTTGCCGATAACGACCTCATGGGCTTCCCGTATCAGGTGGTTCTGGGCAAGCGCGGCCTTAAGAATGGCACCGTTGAGCTCAAGGACCGTGCTACGGGCGAGCGCGAGGACGTGGCGGTCGACGAGGTCGTTGCCAAGGTTGCCGAGCTTGTTAAGGCAGCCCGCCGTTAATCGACGATTTCGCTTGTAGTTCGATATGTGGGACGGCCCCGCATTTCTCCAATCGGGGAGATGCGGGGCCGTCCTATTATCTTGTAGCATCCTCGATATCTAAAAGGAAAACCCCACAGCCCATGCGAGCTGTGGGGTTTTCCATTGTGCCTCCGATGCGAAATAAATCGCTCAGATATTACTGATAATCGACGACGTCGATCCAGTTCTTCAGGAACTCATCGTTCACGTTGCGCTTACGAGCGAGCTCGGAAGCGGCGACGATGCTCGTCCACTGACGCACGACCTGCATGGGCATGTCGGCACGGTCGCAGTAGAGCTCCAGGTAGACCTCGGCCTGGTCCTTGCTGTTGAGGGCAAAGAGCAGGTAGGTGGTGGCAACGTCGGCAGCAGGGGAGCCCTGGGTGGCGTGTGCCCAGTCGCACACATAGAGCTGGCCGTCGTCGCCGACGATGACGTTGGAGGGGTTGAAGTCGCCGTGGCAGACCTTGAACTCCTTGGTCATGCCGTCCAGACGCTCCTGAAGGTTGTAGCGCGTGGTGGCATTGAGCTGATCAAGGCTGTCGATCATGCGGGCGAACTTGTCGCGCTGACGGTTGAGCAGCGGGGAGGTGTAGCCGTGGATCTCGATCTGGAGGTCGACGAACATCTCGAGGTACTCACCAAAGCGCTGGGGCTCGGCAGTCATCTTCTCGGCAAGGGTGGTGCCCGGAACCTTCTCGGTCACGAGCGCCCAGCCGTTGGCGTTCTCGAGCTGGGAAACCTCGAGCGCCTTGGGGCTGCGGATGCCGCACTCATTGATGCGGGCAAGATTCAAAGCCTCGTTGAACACGTCGGAGACAGGCTTGGTCTCGTTAAAGACCTTGACAATCTTGTCGCCCAGGTCGTAAACGACCTTGTTGCCACGGCGGACGAGCTCGGTCTTGGAATCGGGTAGCAGCATGGTTGCATCCTTTCAACGATGCGATAGAAGCGACGGCGGGGGTGTGTGAAACACCCGTGCACCCCCGCCGTTAAAAACCGTGCTAAAACTAGCAGACGGCGTAATCCTGGGGCTCGCGGCCGTAGTAGGCGTCCAGGTAGAGCTCCTTGATCTCGCTCATGAGCGGGTAGCGCGGGTTGGCGCCGGTGCACTGGTCGTTGAATGCCTGCTCGGTCATTTCGTCGAGGGTGTCGAGGAAGTACTGCTCGTCAACACCGTAGTCAGCGATGGTCTTCTTGACGCCGATGAAGTCCTTGAGCTCTTCGAGCTTCGTGATGAAGTTCTCGAAGACCTCCTTGTCGTCCTTGCCCTCGATGCCGCAGTACTTGGCCATCTCGGCGTAGTTGTGCAGCGCGTTGGGGTAAGGATACTGGGAGAAGGTGCCCATCTTGACGGGAGCCTCGGCGGCGTTGTAGCGCATGACGCGGGTCAGGATGACGGCGTTTGCGAGGCCGTGGGGCAGGTGATGGAAAGCGCCGAGCTTGTGGGCCATGGAGTGGTTGAGGCCCAGGAAGGCGTTGGCGAAGGCCATACCGGCCATGCAGGAGGCGTTGTGCATCTCCTCGCGGGCGTGCGGGTCCTTGGCGCCGTTCGTGAAGCTGGAGGGCAGGTTCTCGAAGACGAGCTTGGCAGCGCGCTCGGAGAGGCCCTTGGTGTAGTCGGAAGCCATGATGGAGACGTAGGACTCGATGGCGTGGGTCATGACGTCGATGCCGGAGGCAGCGGTCAGGCCGCGCGGGGCGGTCATGCAGTTGTCGGCGTCGACGATAGCCATGTTGGGGAGCAGCGCGTAGTCGGCGAGCGGCCACTTGATGCCGGTCTCCTTGTCGGTGATGATGGCGAACGGCGTGCACTCGGAGCCGGTACCCGAAGAGGTCGGGACGGCGACGAAGTAGGCCTTCTTGCCCATCTCGGGGAAGGTGAAGATACGCTTGCGGATGTCCATGAAGTCCATGGCCATGTCCTCAAACTTGCACTCGGGGTGCTCGTACATCATCCACATGATCTTGCCGGCGTCCATAGCGGAGCCACCGCCGACGGCGATGATGACGTCCGGCTCAAAGAGAGCCATCTGCTTGGCGCCGCGACGTGCGCACTGCAGCGACGGATCGGGCTCGACGTCGTAGAAGCAGTCGTGGGCGATGCCCATCTCGTCGAGCTTGGCCTCGATGGCGCGGGTGTTGCCATTCTTGAAGAGGAACTGGTCGGTGACGATGAAGGCACGCTTCTTGCCCATGACGTTGCCCAGCTCGTCGAGGGCGACGGGCGTGGAACCCTTCTTGAAGTAGACCTTCTCGGGAGCGCGGAACCACAGCATGTTCTCACGGCGCTCGGCCACAGTCTTAACGTTGATCAAGTGCTTCACCCCAACGTTCTCGGAGACGGAGTTGCCGCCCCAGGAGCCGCAGCCCAGGGTCAGAGACGGCTTCATGCCAAAGTTGTACAGGTCACCGATGCCGCCGTGCGAGGACGGGGTGTTGATGACGATACGGCAGGCCTTCATGACGTGCTCGAACAGGCTGATCTTCTCGGCCTGGGCGGGGTGCACGTACAGAGAGGCGGTGTGGCCCGGGCCACCGGCGAGCACCAGGTGCTCGGCCTTGTCGACGGCCTCCTGGAAGTCCTTGGCGTGGTACATGGCCAGGACCGGGGAGAGCTTCTCGTGGGAGAACTCCTCCTTGGCGGGGTCGGTGGAGGTGACCTCGGCGATCAGGATCTTAGTCTTGGCGGGAACCTCGATGCCGGCGAGCTCGGCGATCTTGGCAGCGGCCATGCCGGGGATGCGGTGATCGAGAGCGCCGTTCTTGAACATGGCGGCACGCAGGGCCTCCATCTCGGCACCCTGCTTGACGAAGTAGCAGCCGCGCTTCTGGAACTCGGCCTTAACCTGGTCATAGATGGTGTCGATGACAGTCACGGACTGCTCGGAAGCGCAGATCATGCCGTTGTCGAAGGTCTTGGAGTGGATGATGGAGTTGACGGCGAGCAGCACGTCGGCGGTGTCGTCGATGACGACCGGGGTGTTACCGGCGCCAACGCCCAGGGCGGGCTTGCCCGAGGAGTAAGCGGCCTTGACCATGCCCGGGCCACCGGTGGCGAGGATGATGTCGACGTCGCGCATGACCATGTTGGTCAGCTCGATGGAGGGGACATCGACCCAGCCGATGATGCCCTCGGGGGCGCCGGCCTTGACGGCGGCGTCAAGCACGAGCTTGGCGGCGGCGATGGTGCACTTGGCGGCAGCCGGGTGCGGGGAGATGATGATGGCGTTGCGGGTCTTCAGGCAGATCAGCGTCTTGAAGATCGCGGTGGAGGTGGGGTTGGTCGTCGGGATGACGGCGCCCACGATGCCGATAGGCTCGGCGATCTTGGTGATGCCGTAAGCCTCGTCGCGCTCCAGGACACCACAGGTCTTGGTGTTCTTGTAAGCGTTATAGATGTACTCTGCGGCGTAGTGGTTCTTGATGACCTTGTCCTCAAGAACGCCGCGGCCGGTCTCCTCGATGGCCATCTTCGCCAACGGGATACGAGCCTTGTTGGCGGCCATGGCGGCCTCATAGAAGATCTTGTCGACCTGCTCCTGCGTGTACGTAGCAAAAAGCGCCTGGGCCTCTCGCATCTGAGCGAGCTTAGCCTCAAGCGCCTCTACGTTGTCCACAATTGCGGGAGTAGTGTTTTCCGGTGACTTTTTCACCATTTGTGTCTCCTTGCGATCGGAGATTTACCCTACGCCTTGCATGATAGCAAGAAATTATTCGGCGAACGGTAAGATTCCTCTAAAAGGCACACTAAAACGCTTCAACTTAATGAATCGTTTCAACTAAAACTATCTGCCTGCTGCATCGCCCCGCTCATTGGGGACAGACTTACATGAGTGCTTTCACTCATTGGGGACAGACATCGATTTGCCATTTTGCCGTTCTTGACCTATTTTTGCCGCTCATTGGATATAAATAGGTCACAGGCTCAGCATTTCGCGTTCCTTCTCTCCTTTTAGGTGTTGCCTGTTCAGTTTTTGAAAGGAGAGATTATGCCCCGATGCGCCCGCGCCGTTTCGCTCACCGGCTATTACCACGTCTTTGACCGTGGTAACTCTAAACAGATTATTTTTGAAGATGACTCCGACCGCTATCGTTTCCTATCGGATATCTCGGACAGGTTTGCGCGCCATGAAGTGGCGGTTTTGGCTTGGTGCCTTATGGACAACCACTTTCATTTGATGGTTGATGATCCGTTCGACAATCTTTCAAAGGCGATGCAGTGCGCATTGACGGCATATGCTAAGTATTTCAATGGGAAAACGGGGAGAACGGGGCATCTCTTTGATAATCGCTATTCGCGGGTCGCTGTTGAGTCGGACACGCAAGCGGTGCAACTGCTCGACTATATCCATCTCAATCCCGTGAAAGGTGCGCTTGACTCACTCGAGGCGTACCGCTGGTCAAGCTACAAGGCATATGAGCTGGGCTATGATCCCTTTGACATCTGTGATGCGGCCCCTATGCTCGATATTGTCGGAGGCTCCCGTTGCTATTGCGAGCATCTCAAGGAAGTTGCCGAGCGCATCTGGTCAGTGGAGGTTCTTCCACGCCGGCGGATCCCCGATGAGGAGGTCCTTTCCATTGCGCGCGAAGTGCTTCCGAGCATAGATCCTGCGATGCTCAAGGCCCTGCCACGCCCCGATCGCGATGCCTGTCTGCTGAGGCTCAGGCGGGCGCATCTCACGGTCAAGCAAATTGCCCGTATCACCGGCATCGGCGCCACAAGCGTAACCAAGGCCACCGCGGGCTGGAACGAGGCGGCGTGAGGTACGTACTGGTGGCGATCGAAGCGCCGTGAGTTCGTCGATGCACTGTGAGCTTTGGAAAGCACTCATCTAAGTCTGTCCCCAATGCGTGAAAACACTCATGTAAGTCTGTCCCCAATGCGTTGTCCCCAATGCGTGAAAACACTCATGTAAGTCTGTCCCGAATGAGCGCAAAAAGGCGCCCTCCGTAGGGGAGAGCGCCTTTGGTAAGTTCTATG
>USPT01000032.1 GCA_900556705.1 uncultured Collinsella sp. | reverse complement strand
CGATCGGACACGATTAAGCCTCCTCGGTCTTGCTCAGTCCACCAAACCTACGGTCACGGCCCTGATAGGCCAAAATGGCGTCGACAAGGCCCCAACGATCAAAGTCGGGCCAATAGGTATCGGTGACGTAGAACTCGGAATAAGCCACCTGCCACAGCAGATAGTTCGAAAGGCGCAGCTCACCAGAGGTGCGAATCACAAGCTCAGGATCGGGAAGACAGGCGGTATAGAGGTGGGAAGCCACCATATCGTCATCAATTGCGGCAGGATCAATCTTACCGGCGGCAACGTCGAGTGCGATCTGACGGACAGCGCGGGTAATCTCGGCGCGCGCGCCGTAGTTGACGGCAAGCGCCAGCGTCATACCGGTGTGATGGGCGCACTCGGCAAGACCGCGTTCAAAAACGTCGCGGGTCTTCTTGGGCAGCGCGGAAATGTCGCCCAAAAAGACAACGCGAACGTTTTCGCGCTTCAGAAGCGGCAGCTCGTCGATAAACGTCTTGGCAAACAGATGCATCAAGACGTTGACCTCATGCTGCGGGCGGTTCCAGTTTTCAGTAGAAAACGCATAGGCCGAAAGCACGTCGACGCCCAGACGCACGCAGGCGGTAATAATCTCACGAAGGGAGACGATACCCGCCTTGTGGCCCTCGGTGCGTGCAAGACCGCGCGACGTGGCCCAACGACCGTTACCGTCCATGATGCACGAGATATGGTGCGGAATGTTATTGAGGTCAAGGTCGGAAAAACCGACGCCCGCAGGGGCGTCGGCAAAGTACTCGACCAGTTTATGCTCGTCGTATTGCACCTTAGATCTCCATGACCTCGGCTTCTTTTTCCTTCAGAAGCTCCTCGACCTTGGCGACATACTCATCAGTGTGCTTCTGGACCTTGGCCTGCTCGCGACGGACATCGTCCTCGGTGAGCTCCTCATCGCGCTCGAGCTTGTTGTTGAAGTCGCGACGGATGTTACGGATAGACACCTTGGCCTGCTCGGCGTACTCGCGGCACTCCTTGACGAGCTCGCGACGGCGCTCCTCAGTGGGAGCCGGGAACGGAAGACGAACGACGGTGCCATCGGAGTTGGGGGTAATACCCAGATCGGAAGCGCCGATGGCCTTGACGATAGCATTGATGAGTGCCTTGTCCCACGGCTCGATGAGCAGCATGTGGGCCTCGGGGGTCTTGACGGCGGCAACCTGCGTGACCGGCGTGGGAACACCGTAATAATCGACGGTGATGTCGGACAGAATGTTGGCATTGGCGCGGCCGGTACGGACCTTGGAGAAGTTATGCTTGAGGGACTCGAGCGACTTATCCATATGGGCGGTGATGTTCTCTGCCATGCTTAATCCTCCTGATAGACGAGCGTGCCGACGGGCTCACCCGAAAGCGCGCGCTTGACGGTGTCCTCGCCATCGATGTTGAGGACCAAAATCGGCATACGGTTATCCTGGCACAGTGCCGTAGCCGTGGAATCCATAACCTGCAGACCGCGGACGAGCACCTCGTGATAGGTAATCTTGTCAAAACGGACGGCATCGGCGCACTTGACGGGATCCTTGTCGTAGATGCCGTCAACCTTGGTGGCTTTAATCAGAATCTCGGCGCCGATCTCGCACGCACGAAGAGCCGCGGCGGTGTCGGTCGTAAAGTACGGATTGCCCGAACCGGCGGCAAAAATAACGACGTTGCCCTTGGAAAGGTGGTTGATGGCGCGACGGCGAATATAGGGCTCGCAGATCTCGTTCATCTGGATAGCGCTCATCACGCGGCAGGGAACATCGTTATGCTCGAAGGCATCCTGCAGGGCGAGCGCGTTCATAACGGTTGCCAGCATGCCCATGTAGTCGGCCTGAGCACGCTCCATGCCACCGGCAGCGCCGGCCATGCCGCGGAAAATATTGCCGCCGCCGACAACGACGCCGACCTCATGGCCAACGGCGAGCAGCTCCTTGACCTGCTTGGCAAGATGGTCGGTAACCTTGGGGTCGATGCCATATTGGCCGTCGCCCATCAGTGCTTCGCCGGAAAGCTTAAGAAGCACGCGTTTATATCGGATGTCGGACAAAGCGATCCTCCTTTAATTAGACTTTCAATATGATATCAAAGGCTCTGATAAGAGCCATGAAAAAGCAGGCTGTGAGTAAAACCCACAGCCTGCTCATTACCAGCTACAAGAGCTTATTTACTCGCCACGGACCAGACGGTCAAAGGCAACGACGGTAATAGTGTCGCCGAGCTCCTTGGAGACCTGCTCAGCGTACTTCTTGATAGTGAGGGAGCTGTCCTTGATGAACTCCTGCTCGGTGAGCACGGACTGCTTGTAGAACTTCTCCAGACGGCCGACAGCCATCTTCTCCTGGATAGCCTCGGGCTTGCCGGACTCGGCAGCCTGGGCCATGTAGATCTGCTTCTCGTGCTCGACGGTCTCGGCAGGAACCTGATCGCGGGTAGCGCAGATCGGGGCGACGGCAGCAACCTGAAGGGCAACGTCGTGAGCGAAGGTCTTGAAGGACTCAGCCTGAGCGGTCTCGGCCTTCTCGAAGGCGAACTCGACGAGAACGCCGATCTTACCACCCATGTGGATGTAAGAAGCGAGCGCGCCGTTCTCGGCCTTGCGGGCAGCGAAGCGGGAGATCTTCATGTTCTCGCCCATGATGTGAATCATCTCGGTGAGCTCGGAGGAAACGGTCTCCTCGCCCATCGGCTTCTCGAGCAGAGCGTCGACGTCAGCAGGCTCGGTGGTAGCGACAACCTCAGCGACCTTGGAAGCAAAGCCAGTGAACTTGGCGTTGGAGCCAACGAAGTCGGTCTCGCAGGAGAGCTCGAGCAGAGCGCCGGTCTTGCCATCCTCGGAGACGAACGCGGCGACAGCGCCCTCGTTGGTCTCACGGCCAGCCTTCTTGGCAGCCTTGGCAAGGCCGTTCTTACGCAGAACGTCGACAGCGGCGTCCATGTCGCCGTCAGCCTCGACGAGAGCCTTCTTGCACTCCATCATCGGGGAGTCGGTCATCTCGCGGAGCTGCTTGACCATAGCGGCGGTAATCTGGGCCATTGTGGTTCCTTTCAAAGAGATGAAAAAGAATTAACTAAGACTGATTTACTCGGCCTTGGGCTCAGCGGCCATCTCGGCCTCGGAGACCTGCTCCTTGCCGGAGCCAGCGAGGCAGGCGTCAGCCATGAGCTCGCACATAAGGGTGACAGCGGAGATAGCGTCATCGTTGCAGGGGATGCCGTACTCGACCTCGTCGGGATCGGAGTTGGTGTCGATCAGAGCGACGACGGGGATGTTCAGGCGCTGAGCCTCCTTGATGGCGTTCTCCTCGCGCTTGGTGTCGATGACGAAGAGAGCCTGGGGCAGACCCTTCATGTCGCGGGCGCCGCCGAGGTTGGTCTGGAGCTTGGTGAGCTCCTTGCCGAGAACAGCCTGCTCCTTCTTGGGCAGAACAGCCATGCGGCCGTCCTCGACCATGGCCTCGAGCTCCTCCATGCGGTTGATGCGGGAGCGGATGGTGACGAAGTTGGTCAGCATACCGCCGAGCCAACGCTGGTTGATGTAGGGCATGTTGGCGCGCTCAGCAGCGTTCTTGACGGCCTCCTGAGCCTGCTTCTTGGTGCCGACGAACAGCACGTTGCCACCCTTGGCGACGTTCTTGACGAAGGTGTAGGCTTGGTCGGCGTCGAGGATGGTCTGCTTGAGGTCGAGGATGTAGATGCCGTTGCGCTCACCGAAGATGAACGGCTTCATCTTGGGGTTCCAGCGACGGGTCTGGTGACCGAAGTGGCAGCCGGCCTCGAGCAGGGTGCGGATATTAATCTTGGTAGCCATGTTAAACCTCCTGTGGTTTGCCTCCGCGCGGGGTCATCCTCCAAAACCAACCCGGACATGTGCTACCAAAGCCCGGGCACCACGGTATGAAGTAGCCGCGCGTGCGTGATAAAAACATGTTGCCGTGAAGCAACCCGATGAATGATAGCAGGAATGCATCTTCCTGCCAACCCGCAATCAAAACCACACACCTGAGCGCGGCGCGGGACGTCCCAGCCACTATTCGCCGCGGGGATGGGCTTGAGCCACGGCACGTTTGAGCCGATCGGGTGTGAGATGCGTGTAGATCTGCGTCGTGGACAGGCTCGCATGACCTAGCAGCTCTTGAACCGAGCGCAGGTCCGCACCGCCCTCGAGCAAGTCGGTCGCAAAGGTATGGCGCATCGCATGCGGGGCGATGTCAGCCGGAATGCCGGCGAGCGTCGCCAGCGTATGGAACCGCCGCCGGAGCATCGCGGCGCTCATGCGATTGCCGCGCGCCGATATAAGCAGCGGATGCGGCCCGGTAGCGAGGTCGCGGCGCTTTGCCCGAGCGAGCAACTCCGGCCTCCCCTCTTCAATATAGAGACGCGTCACATCGAGCGCACGACGATACAGAGGGACGATACGCTCCTTGCTCCCCTTGCCCCACAGGCGCAGCGTGCGCTCGGACCATGAGATGGATTCCACATTGAGCGCCGCAAGCTCTGAGATGCGGGCACCCGAGGCATAGAGCAACTCGAGCATCGCCGCATCGCGCAGTCCCGCGGGTGTTGAGGTATCAGGCGTCTTGAGCAGCGCCTCGACCTGCTGGGTCGTAAGGACGCCCGGCAGGTCACGCGGCAGCTTGGGCGACGCGATCGCCGAGACCGCATCGCCCTCGACAATCCCCTCGGCAGCCATCCAGCGATAGAGAGATCGGATAGCCGACAGGTGCGCCGCAAGCGTTCGGGGAGCCACCTGCTCACGCGAAAGCTCAGCAAGATAGCGACGAATGGTGCGCACGTCGGCAGCGAAAGCATCAATATCCTCGCGCTCGCACCAGGCAGCAAAGCGCTCCAGTCTCGAGCCATAGGCCGTCACCGTGTTGGGAGAAAGCCCCTCAACGCGTGCGATATAGGCGATAAAAGAGTCGACGGTGTCGCACAGGTCAAAGGCTATGACCGGTCGCCTCCAAACAAGTCGGAACGCGTGGCCAAGTAGGCATCGAGGGCCTCGAGCGCACGGTCCGCATAGGCCTGATAGCGGTCGCGCTTGCTGCGGCGCTTACCGTCCTCGAGCGGCGGCACCAGGCCAAAGTTGACATGCATGGGCTGATAGCCCACGGTGGCAGGATCGGTCGCATAGCCCACGAGCGCACCCAGGGCGCCCACGCGGGGCAACTCGACGGAATCGGCGCCGATAGCCTCTGCATAGGTGTTGAGCGCCGCGAGCAGACCGGTCGCCACGGCTTCCATGTACCCCTCGGTGCCGGTGATCTGACCGGCCAGGCGCACGCCGGTACCGGGCACGGCAAAGGTGCCATCGAGCACGTGCGGGGCGTCGACAAAGGTATTGCGGTGCATGACACCGTAGCGGAAGAACTCAGCGTTCTCCAGGCCCGGCACCATATGGAAGACGCGCTTCTGCTCGCCAAAGGTCAGGTTGGTCTGGAAGCCCACCAGGTTATAGGCGGTCTTCTCCTTGTTCTCGGCACGCAGCTGAATCGCCGCCCAGGGGCGACGTCCGGTACGCGGGTCGGTGAGGCCGACGGGCTTCATGGCGCCAAAGCGAATGGCGTCCTTGCCGGTGCGTGCAACCTCCTCGGCAGGCTGGCAGGCCTGGAACAGATCGCCGCCCTCAAAATCCTTGAGCACCACGCGGTCGGCCGTGGTAAGCGCCTCGATAAAGGCCTCGTACTCCTCCTTGTTGAGCGGAGCATTGAGATAGTCGCCGCTCCCCTGCTCCTCGTAGCGCGACTGCGAGAACAGCACGTCCATATCGAGCGTGGAGGCATCGACGATCGGCGCCGCAGCATCAAAGAATGCCAGGGCATCGCCACCGACGAGCTTCATAACCTCTTCGCTCAGCGCCGGTGAACACAGCGGGCCCGCGGCAATGACCACGTGACCCTCGGGAATCTGCGTGACCTCGCCGTGCACGACCTCGATATTGGGACGAGCGGCAACCTCGGCCTCGACAAGCTCGGAAAACTTGACGCGGTCGACCGCCAAGGCGCCACCGGCGGGAACAGCCGCGCGATGGGCGCAATCGAGCAGGACAGAACCCATGCGCTCAAGCTCGGCCTTCAGCAAACCAGCCGCGGAATCCGGACGAGCAGACTTAAACGAATTGGAGCAGACGAGCTCTGCCAGGTGATCGGTATGGTGGGCCGGGGAGCTCACCTGGGGGCGCATCTCGCACAGCTTTACGGCAAACCCGCGATCTGCCAGCTGGATCGCGCATTCCGAACCCGCCAGACCGCCACCGATAACTGTCACCTGATCGAACTGCATCTGCAAACACCTTTCTAATTGACACGTTTTCCATTGTGACCGAAGGGTGTCTGGGCGTGAAGGGCAAACTTGGAGGGCGCATACCTTCCATCCATCATGCGCTCGATAAGGCCCTCGAGTTCAAGCG
Organism: uncultured Collinsella sp.; assembly: GCA_900556705.1. GTDB lineage: Bacteria > Actinomycetota > Coriobacteriia > Coriobacteriales > Coriobacteriaceae > Collinsella. The sequence goes on along the minus strand of USPT01000032.1, from coordinate 3,475 downwards.
AACCCAAGAGTTTGAGTACGCCGGCAGCATCGAGCGAGACGAGCGCCGCAATGTCGTCGACCTTGAGCGGAGAGGCGATGAGCGCATGCATCACGGTCCGCTGCGTTGGATCCAGGTCGGCAATGCCGGGAGCATCGGGGCGCGAGTAGCGCAGGGTGCCGTAGATGCGTGAGATAGCCATCTCGATAGATTCCTCGTCGATGATGCAGCAGGCACCGTTTGCAATGAGGTAATTCGTGCCACGCGACTCGGGCGATAGGATCGACCCCGGCACGGCAAGAAGTTCGCGCCCCAAATCCATAGCAGCCTCGGCTGTAGAAAACGTCCCGGAAGGCATACCTGCCTCGGATACAAAGAGGGCTTGCGACAGGGCCGCGATTACGCGATTGCGGCGCGGAAAAGCAAACTTGCGCGGACCCATGCCCCACGGAGAGATCGACACGACCGCGCCACCCGTATCGAGCGTGCGGGTAATAAGCCCCGCGCTCGAACGCGGGTAGACCACGTCGGCGCCCGTCCCCAGCACCACGACGTGTTTGCCGCCGGCGTTGACCGCAGCCCAACCCGAGGCCTGGTCACAACCGACCGCGCCGCCCGAAACAACCGTCACTCCCGCCTCGACCGCCACCTTTGCCGCAAGCTCTGCCACGGCAAGACCATACGGCGAAGCCTTGCGCGCGCCGATGATGGAGAGCGCGGGCGTCGAAAGCACCTCGGGGTTGCCGCGCACATAAAGCGTCTGGGGTATATCAGAAAGCTCCAAAACGGTCTCGGGATACAACGCATCGCCTGGATGCAGCTCGAAGGTTCCCTCGGCCATCATTGGTCCCTCCTTCCCTGGTACATCGCCGCCTCGAGTACGTGATCCTGCGTCACTTGCTCGCTCTCGGCGACGTCGGCGATTGTACGCGCGATACGCACCAGGCGCACGATGCCGCGGCCCGTGAGATGCGTGCGTTTGGACAGACCGAGCACACACTTCTCCGCCGCATCATCGAGTTCAAAGGTCGAAACGACGCCGTCAATGGACCGTGTCTCGTCATCCTCGGCCTCGGCATCCGCATCGTCCATACGGGACTCGCGCCAGGCGCGAAAGGCGCGACCGCGCACAACGTAGTCACGTAACTCGGCCGACGACATACCCTCCGCGCCCTCGATAATCACCTGAGGGTCGGGACGGGTCACATCGATCATCATATCGATACGGTCGGCCAAAGGACCGCGCAGTTTAGACCGATAGCGCTCGACCATCGCCGCCGAGCAGCGACACGGTACCTCGCGATCGCCCAAAAAGCCGCAGGGGCAGGGATTGCTCGCAGCCAGCAGCTGAAAGCGCGACGGGAAGGAAAAAGCCCCATCGACGCGTACGATCCTGACGTAGCCGCGTTCGATGGGCTGACGCAGCGTCTGCAGCACACCCGTGGGAAACTCGGCAAGCTCGTCCAAAAAGAGCACGCCGCCATGAGCAAGGCTGATCTCACCCGGGTGCACCGGGCGTCCGCCGCCGATAAGGCCTGCGGTCGAAATACTGTGATGGGGACTGCGGAAGGGCCGGTGCCCCGCCAACAAGCCATCAATGTTCTCGCCCAAAACCGAATGGATGCACAGCGCCTCCTGTTGATCCTCGACGGAAAGCTCGGGCAGGATGCCGGTCATACGGCGTGCGAGCATCGTCTTGCCCGATCCCGGGGACCCAATCATGAGCAAGCCGAGTTCTCCTGCCGCCGCAAGCGCCATGCCGCGCTTGGCGACCTCCTGCCCCAGTACATCGGCATAGTCGAGCTCGGGCTCAAAGGTCGCCTCGACGCCCTCGGAATCCAAGTAGTGCTGCGCGGCATCGCCCATGCCATGGGCAAGCTGAGACAAATGATCGATGAATCCACAATCCACGCCCGCGAGTGGCACATGCTGGTCTGACCTGCCGGCGATAAAAGACAGCCCCATGTCGCGAGCCAGCAGCTGAAACGCCACCTCGCCCTTGACGGGAAGCACCGTACCGTCCAGACCAAGCTCACCTGCGATAAGGCAGCGATCGAGGTTGTCACGGGGAATCTGCCCATCGGCCGCTAGAACCGCGATGGCGATGGGCAGGTCAAAGCCGCTACCGGTCTTGCGGATATCGCCGGGTGCCAGGTTAACGGTAATGCCCGAGCGTGGGATCTCGAACCCGGCGGAGCGCATCGCGCAGCGAATACGACCGCGTGACTCCATCACCTCCATACTCGGAATGCCGAGCATCTGGATGCCCGGAACGCCACCGGCAAGCGAGACCTCGACCGTGACGTGAATCGCCTCGACGCCGCGGATGCAGGCCGCGTGAACGGCAAACGTCTCGAACGCCATCACGACACCTGCCAATCGAACGCGTTGTACTGGTGCTCGATCTCGGCGATATGTCCGCCGCGAATGGTGACGCCCACGGCATCGAAGCGAATCGCCTTGAGCGGATAATGCTCCATGAGATAGCAACTTGCGATGCGGCGGTAGCGGCGTTGCTTTTGGGAGTCCACGGCCTCCTCGGGAAAGACCCGCGTGCTGCAATCCAGTGCGACGCGTCTGGTCTTGACCTCGGCCATCACCACGACATCGTCGAGCTCATCGAGCAGCACCAGGTCGGCCTCGCCCTCGGTGCAACGATAACCCTGCTCCAGCAAGGTGTAGCCGCGCTCGTTAAAGTAGTCGATGGTGATCAGCTCGCCCAGCATGCCCAGCTCGCGGGGACTGAGCCCCTTGATAAACTCGGGCGTCATCGCCCCGCAGTCGAGCTCGCCGTTTTCCCAACGCTCCTTGAGCTGCTGCGTCTTGCTCATTTTGCTTGCGGCACTCATGGGGTCTCCTTTCCCGCACACTGCATTGCCCCGATGATGAGGGCACCTTTCATGCGGGTAAGTACCGGAAGCAAACCAAAAGCTGACCAAATGCCGACAAAAAACGGGCCGTACGCAGCAATGCTGCTGCATACGGCCCGCTACCAGCAGGTTTATAAAACCACAGAGGTCCCTGTCTCCACAATTGGCCTAGAAAAGGCGCTCAGTCTGCAGAAAGTTTCCGCAAAAGCTCACGCGGTGCAGCGGACAAAGTCCATGTTTGCGAATGGCCTCGATGTGCTCGGGGCTCGCATAGCCCTTCGACTCGGCCAGATGGTACTCGGGGTACTCGGCGTCGTACTCGACCATCATCTCGTCACGCGTGACCTTGGCCATGATGGAAGCCGCAGCGATACAGGCGATCTTGGCATCGCCCTTCACCACGTCGCGCTCGTTAGGAACGGCACCCAACGGGTTGCCGTCCATAAGCACGCAATCGGGCTCGAGCCCCGTATCGGCCACGGCGCCCGCGACGGCAGCGCGGATGGCCCGGGCCATACCCATATCATCGATATCCGCAGGCGCGATATGGCAAAAGCCGATAGCAGTCGCGACCTCGGCAATCTTCACCGAGAGCAGCTCGCGGCGCGCCGGCGTGAGCTTTTTGG
>USPT01000031.1 GCA_900556705.1 uncultured Collinsella sp. | reverse complement strand
CATAGGCAAGGCCCGCCACGCTCACCATCTCGCTATAGGCAAGATGGGCACCGCGACGGCGGCACATGATGCGATAGGCGGGATCGGTCACGCCCGCCATGGGAGCCATAAGGAACGGCTGCTCGGCATAGGCGCCAAGCAACCGCTTGCTGTATTCAGAAAGTGCCATGGACCTACTCGTCCACCTTGAGAATCGCCATAAAGGCCTCCTGCGGAACCTCGACCGAGCCGATGGCCCTCATGCGCTTTTTGCCCTCTTTCTGCTTCTCGAGCAGCTTGCGCTTTCGCGAGATATCGCCGCCATAACACTTGGCCAGCACGTCCTTGCGGCGCGCTTTGACGGTAGAGCGGGCAATGATCTTGTTGCCGATGGCGCCCTGGATAGGCACCTCGAACAGCTGGCGCGGAATGATTTCCTTGAGCTTGTCGCACAGACCGCGGGCCAGACCGTAGGCCTTGTCCTTGTGGACGATAAACGACAGCGCGTCCACCTCGTCGCCCGAAAGCAAGATATCGAGCTTCACAAGCTCGGATGGACGGTACTCGTTGAACTCGTAGTCGAGCGAGGCATAGCCCTTGGTACGGCTCTTGAGCTGGTCAAAGAAGTCCAAGATGAGCTCGGCGAGCGGCATATCGAAGCGCATCTCGACCGATTTGCTCGTCAGGTGGATCATGTCGGTCGTAACGCCGCGGTGCTCGATGGCGAGCTGCATGACGGCACCCGTGTACTCAGGCGGGCAGATGATCTTTGCCTTGAGGTAGGGTTCCTCGATACGCTCGATGCGCGTGGCCTCGGGCAGATCCTGCGGGCTGCGGACATCAATCATCTCGCCGTCAGTCTTGTAGACGTGATAGTCCACCGAGGGGCTCGTGGCAATGAGGTCAAGATTGAACTCACGCTCCAGGCGTTCCTTGACGACTTCCATGTGCAGCAGGCCCAGGAAGCCCACGCGGAAGCCAAAACCGAGCGCCACCGAAGTCTCGGGCTCCCACACCAACGACGGGTCGTTGACGTGCAGCTTATCGAGCGCGTCACGCAGGTTCTCGTAGTCCTTGTTATCGATCGGGAACAGACCCGTATAGACCATGGGCTTGGCCTCGCGGTAGCCGGGAAGCGGCTCGAGGCAGGGATTCGACGCCCACGTGAGGGTATCGCCCACGCGAACGGCTTCGGGGTCCTTCAGGCCCGTGACCACGTATCCGACCTCGCCGACTGTGAGCGCGTCGACCGGGGTCTCGGCGGGACGCTTGACGCCCACGCCATCGACCAAAAAGTCGCCCTTTGCCTGCATCATGCGCAGGGTATCGCCCTTTTTGATGGAGCCGTCAAAGACGCGCACCGTGGCGACGACGCCACGATACTCGTCGAAGTACGAATCCAGGATGAGTGCCTTGAGCGGCGCGTTCGCATCGCCCTTGGGCGGAGAGATCAAAAAGACAATGGACTCCAGCAGATCGTGGATGCCCTCGCCGGTCTTGCCCGAGACACACACGGCATCATCGGCAGGAATCGCCAGGTCATCCTCGATCTCGGTCTTAACCTCATCGGGATGGGCCGAGGGCAGGTCGATCTTGTTGATGGCCGGCACAATGTCCAGATTGGCGTTCATGGCGAGCGTCGCGTTAGAGACGGTCTGCGCCTCAACGCCCTGCGTGGCGTCGACAACGAGCACCGCGCCCTCACAGGCTGCCAGCGAGCGCGAGACCTCATAGGTAAAGTCCACGTGGCCCGGCGTATCGATCAGATTGAACTGATACGTCTCGCCATCGTCGGCGTCATAGGACACGCGAACGGCATTGGACTTGATCGTGATGCCGCGCTCGCGCTCGATATCCATGGTGTCGAGCAGCTGCGACTCCATGTCGCGTTCGTCGACTGTATGGGTGAGTTCGAGGATACGGTCACTGATCGTGGACTTGCCATGGTCGATGTGCGCAACGATTGAGAAGTTGCGGATGTGGGAAATGTCAATTGAAGTATTCATGCGGACTATCTTACCCGAGCGGTAAAAAAATGGAGCCTGTTCCATAAAACAGGCTCCATTTATGCGCGTAATCTGTTTGGTGTGAAATTTACAACTTAGGCGTTGATGCTGTTCACGAGCTTGGCAAGACCGGACTTGCGGTTGGAAGCCTGGTTCTTGTGGATAACATGCTTGGCAGCAGCCATATCGAGACGCTTGGTGACGGTCTTGAGGGCAGCCTGGGCCTTCTCGGCGTCGCCCTCGGCGACGGCGGACTGGACGTGCTTGGTCAGCGTCTTGAGCTCGGACTTGACAGCCTTGTTACGCATGCGAGCTGCCTCATTGGTGCGGATACGCTTCTTCTGAGACTTGATGTTTGCCACTTCTGGAGTTCCTTTCGAGTTCCTTGCAAAAAATGTATGACACCTCTGAGACACGGTGAGGTCATGCAAGCGCCTACTATAGCACGCTCCCCCTCAAAGGGATAGAACGAATTTGTCAAATAGGCAGGTATCATCACGATTTTCTCAAGATGTTCGTAATCCAGAGCAAAAGCGCGGTCTGAGAATCGGCCGAACCCTTGAGCGCGAGCTCCACATCGACCGCCCCCTCGAGCGCTGCGACGAGCTCTGCCATCGAAAAGCGACGTGCCCAGGTCAGGTGATTCTTGACCTGCCAGGACTGGAGCTTGAGCGTTGCGGCCAGCTCACGACCCTGTCCGCGCGCATCGAGCGCCTTGGCAACGATAAGCTCGCGAATGCGGCCGCACAACAAGGTGTAGGTCCACACATAGCTCTTGACGGGCAGCAGATTAAAGAGCTCGAGCGATCGCCGCATATCGCGGGCCGACACTGCGTTGAGAAAATCCCAAGGCTGAACTTCGGCCGTGCGCACGATCCAGCGCTCAACGTCGGCAAGCTCAATCTGGAGCGCCTCGACCATCTGGGCAAGCTTAGCCAAGTCGTTATCGAGCATGCGGGTGTTCTCACCCGAACGCGAGACGAGCTCCTCGGCGGCCGCCGTCGAGATCGACTTGCCGTGCTGCGTCGCCATCTGCTGCACGCGGCGCGGAAGCTCCCAGCGCTTGGTACCGGAGCAATCGATCACGGACTTCTTGTCGATCTTGGCGATCGCCTTATACAGGCGCGTGTTCTTGGCAAGCGAGTCGGCGATGATGAGGCAAACCGTCGTGGGGCTGGGACTCGCCAGATAGTCGACAAGCGGCTCGGAGACCGCCTTGGCGAGTTTTGAGCAGCCGTCAAGGATTACCAAGCGAAACTCGCTGCCCATCGGAAAGGTGTTAAGCGATCCGATAATGGACTCGATATCGGGGTCCTTGGTCATGTCGCGCTCGTCGAGGTTGAACTCGACCATTCCCGACTTTTCCAGACGCGCCTTCATACGCGAGACGGCGTGATCGCGCTTGACGCCGTCGGTACCGACGATCAGATATGCCGGCAGCAGACCGGTTTCGGACATTACGCTCCCCTCCCGCAGGCCTTCGTATTCGTTCCGTGCCATTCTAGCCCAGGGGCCCACCACACGCCAACGACGTCGTCACGGTCGCTGGCATCGCATCGCAAAGCCATTCGCAGTTGGCGTGACGGTAATGTCGCCGTGTTCGATGGTGCATGCGAACGCACCGCCCGCTTCCTGAACGGCATCGATGCAGGCATCCGACGGATGACCGTATCGATTCCCCTTGCCGGCGCTCGCGAGGGAAAGCTCGGGTCTCAGGACATCCAGCAACTCACCATCGACTGAAACCTTGGAGCCGTGATGCCCAAGTTTAAGGACATCGATATCCCCCACCTCCTGCACGAATTCCCGTTCTTGGTCGAGCTCGGCATCACCAGTGAGGAGCATACGCAGGCTCTTGCCTTCCTGAACATAAGAGAGTAGCAGGACAAGCGAGTCCTCATTTCCCTCGCCATCTACGGACTCGAACGGCCACATCACGCGGGCACAAAATGAGCCGATGTCGACCGTATCCCCACGGCGCACCTGCCGATACTCAACGCCAGGTCGATTCAATACCTCGGCAGGAGCATCCTCCAACGCATCCGCCGCCACGGCAATCGTTCCGACCGAAAACTGTTCGAGCACGGCAGGTAGACCACCCCAGTGATCCTCATCCCAATGCGTCACAAAGACGGCATCGATATGGTGCACATTATTGCGAACCAACGCCGCTACCACGCGCTCATCGAGCCCGCAGTCGACGAGTGCTAATGCGTCGCCCTGGCGGATAAGAATCGCATCCGCCTGGCCCACATCGAGCACCGTCACCGAAGGCGGAGCGAATCGATCCCAGTAGATGTACGGAATCGCAGCCAAGAGCACCAGGCATGAAAGCCCCACCGCCATAGGACGTGCACGGGGACGCGGCCACCAGACCAACAGAACCGCCAGCAAACACGGCACTAGGTAAATCCACATGCTATCGGGCGGCACACTCACAGATGCACCAGGCACGGCGGCAAACAGCTGCTCGAAGAACAGTGCGCAACGGGCGGCAACCATGGGCACAACGAGCGCCCAAATCCGCAACGGTTCCACGAGCGAAAAGGGAACCAGCACGATCGACACAGCAAGCAGTACGCTCACCACCGGACCGATGACTGCATTTGCCAGCGGAGCAATGAGCGAGAACGTACCGAAGGCAGGAATGGTAATGGGAAGTGTTGCCAGTTGCGAGCACAGCGTGACGGAAAGTATGTTGGCAACGCCCGATGGCACACCCAGCTCACCCAAAGCGTAGGTCGCATAGGGGCAAAAGCACAGAATGGCTAAGACGCTGGCACACGAGAGCTGAAAGCCCATCTCGAACAGCACCGTCGGCCGCAGTAGCACAAAGATGGACATGGTTACGAAGAGTGCCGATGCGCCGTGCCGGCGACGCCCCGCGCCGTTTACGACAAGCGTCGCGAACACCATGCAGCACGCGCGCACGGCCGAGGGAGACGCGCCCGTAAAGGCAGTGTAGCCCACAAGCGCCATCGCCAATATCGCCCGCTGAACACCACGTGAACAGCGAGTCTTTTGCAATACACCCTCGATTACAAATCCCACGATAGCCAAATGGCTGCCGGAGACGGCTATAAGATGCGCCGTTCCCGTCACCGAAAACCAGTCGCCCGCCGGCTGGGCGCGCAGCTCGGCCGAACGACCGCAGATGACACCGGCTATGAGCGCACGCGCCGGGTCGGTCGCAGGCGCGATGGACGCAAGCAGCCCATTTCGCAGCCGAAGCAGCGGCCCCGGAGAGCACTCGTCGACCGACACAATCCGAACGGCTTGAACCTTGCGCACCTCGCCTCGGAGCACGCGCGATCGTCCATATGCATCGTTCTCAAAACGTGAAACGCGACCGATAACACGCGCGTGCGCCCCGACCTTGAGCTCGAGGTCGCACGATAGGCGAACCGTTGCCAAGTTCTTACCGTCCGCACGTGCCTCGCAGGTATAGGAATACACGTCGTCGTTTATGGATGGATCGCCCTGCACGACAAACTCGAGGCCGCTTGCCGCTCGAGCGTCGAGCGCCTTCGAGGCGTTGAGCGCGCCCGCAGCCCACCACGCCGAGACGACCGCTCCCGCCACGAGACCGACGGACGCGGCATACAGCCACCGCTTCCAAGGAGCAAGCGGTGCACAAAATTGAGCCAGCACAACGAATACCGCCGCCGCAACGGGAATGGCCCATAGCAGCCCGACCGCCGGCGCCTGCTCCCTCAGCAGCACATCAGCGGCCACGTTGAGCACCAAGGCGCAGCTCATGCACACGCCGGCACACAGGACCATCGTCCACGGCATCAGGGGCCGCGGAGGCATCACATGCTCGCGCTCGGTCGCACTCATACGCAGATGCAATCTTTGATTTTGGCAAGCTTCTTCTCGCCGATTCCCGACACACGCATCAGATCGTCAACCGAGGCAAAAGCACCGTTCTTTGTCCGCTCATCGATAATCGACTGCGCCATGGAGGGACCGATGCCCGAGAGCGTCTGCAGCTCTGCCGCGCTTGCCGTATTGATGTTGACTAGGCCCGTTGCGCCACTCACGCCCAATGATGCGGAAGCCCCACCATCAACACCGGCTTCCGCAATGGACGCCTGCTGCTCCCCCACCGTTGGAACGTGGATTTTTTGTCCATCAGTGACCTTGGATGCCCGGTTAAGCCCCGTAACGTCTGCCTCGGGCGTAAGCCCGCCGGCGGCATCAATCGCCTGAGCCACCCGCGCGCCGTCCTTGAGGCGATATACGCCGGGCGACACAACGGCGCCATCGACATCGACATAGACCTCTGCCGCGGCAGAAGCCTTTGTCGAAGAGCCTTCGGATGCCTTTCCGCTCGAGGCATCGCCGGATCCCGGCTTCACCAACGAGCCTGAACCGTCAGTGCGCTCAAACGACACGCCGCCGGCACCGCCGCCAAGGTTCGCCATCGCCAAGCCGCTCGCCATCGCAATGACGACCAATATCGCCATCACCACTGTCTTATGACCGAACAGCTTGTCCGCCCAGTGGTCCATCTTTTTGACCCGTTCGTGTTGTTCGCGCTGCGCCATAGCAAAACCTCCCAACACCATCGTGTCAGGAAAGGAGTCCCGCAACAGCCACGCCCCAAAACCGGTTTTAGCGGTCAAACCAAAAGCTGACCAAAACCTTGCACAAATCTGTCCATTTATTCAGGCACACGTCAGCAAATGAACACTTAGCCGCAAAATGCCCAGATAGCAAAAGACCGACGATGCAAGCGCATCGTCGGTCTATGCACAAATTTACTCGTGATCTTGGTAAATCTCACGCGGAGCAAGCTCCGAATGTTTGCGTTTTAAGGTCTTAGGGGCCTTATACGTGTTGCTCTCAAAATCGATGTACTCGGTCTGCTTGAGCAGGCGCTCAATCATCTCCTCGTGATCGAACAACTCCCAGGCCTCATGCACGGCATCGAGTTTAGCGTGCGTCTCGGGACGGCGCGGCATAAACAGCGTGCAGCAGTCGGGAGCGGCCTCAGTCGAGATATCAAACGTACCGATCTCCTCGGCGCGCGCGATGATCTCCTGCTTGTCAGAACCGATGAGAGGGCGGAACACGGGGATCTTCACGGCCTCGTTAACGGCCATGATATTCTCAAGCGTTTGGGAAGCAACCTGACCGAGCGATTCGCCCGTCACGATGGCCTTGGCGCCCTCGATGTGTGCAATGCGCTCGGCAACCGAATACATAATGCGGCGATACATGATCACGCGCAGGTTGCTGGGACAGGTGACCGAAATCTCACGCTGGCAGTCGCCAAACGGCACCACGTACAGGCGGCCGATCTGGACACCCGGCTCAAGCGCACGGATGATGTCCTGCACCAAATACTCGCTCGTGTCGGGCGTCTGCGGACGACCGGAGAAATGTATCGGCACGCACACCGCGCCGCGACGCGCGAGCATCCAGGTCGCTACCGGAGAATCGATGCCCGACGACAGCAGCGTCACGACCTTGCCGGCAGATCCCACCGGCAGACCGCCCACGCCGCGCTCGGAGCGCGCGTACACATAAACGCTACCCTGGACCACCAGTACGTGCACCATCGCATCGGGGTCGTGCATTTGAACCTTTTTATCGGGGAAGGCCTCACACAACACCTCGCCCACCTGACGGTTGATGTCAATCGAGGTGAGCTCATAGTCGGTATTGGAGCGCTTGGCGTGCACCTTAAACGAATCGAAGGAACCAAACTCGCGCAGCGCCTTCACGGCGGCGGCACAGTACTCCTGAGGGTCGCGATTGGTGTGATACGCCAAAGACACGCGAGCAACGCCGGGAACGGTGCGAATGACACGCGCCGCCTCGTCGGCCTGATGCTCGTTAAAGGTCACGAGGATATAACCGGAAATTCGAGACACGGCATTCACGGAAAAGGCGGCCAAGGCCGCCTTGATGTTATCCATGAGGATATGCTCAAAATGTGCGCGGTTCTTACCCTTCAGTCCAACCTCGTGATAGTGGACCAGGCAGACGCGAGCCGCCATTTAGGCTTCAGCAACCTTGTGGCCGAGCGCCTTCTCGTAACGGGCCTCGTCGTAAGAGATGTCGCCGTCGACAATCTCGTCCATAGCCATCGAGATGGTGTCGGCACCGGAAAGCCCGATGGTGATGTCATCGGCATCCTGGACGGCAAGCACGCGGTTGTGCTGGCCACGCAGCATGCTATTGATGTCGCAGGCGCGCTTGGAGGCAAGCGAAGCGAGCAGGAAGCGGTTGTGATCGGTCTTCTCCAGAAGATCGTCAATGCAAGGCTTTACAACGGACACGGACCTCAGATCCTTTCATGCATATCGAGAACGCGAACGAGCTCATCGGTCGCGCGGTCGAGATCGTCATTTACCACGACGTCGTCGTAGCGGTCGGCAAGGGCAAGCTCATCGGCGGCGTTTGCCATACGCAGCTCAATCGTCTCGGGCGTCTCGGTACCGCGACCGACTAGACGCTCGCGGAGCACCTCAAGCGAAGGCGGCTTGATAAAGATCAGCACGGCCTCGGGGAAACGCTCCTTCACCTGCAGGGCGCCCTGGACATCGATCTCCAAAATCAGAGAAGCGCCCGAGGCGAGCTTGGATGTGACCTCGCTCACCAACGTGCCGTAGCAGTTACCGTGGACCTCGGCCCACTCAACAAACTCGCCGTTTGCCACGCGGCGGTCGAACTCCTCGCGTGTCAGAAAAAAGTAGTTGACGCCGTCGACCTCGCCTTTGCGTGGTGCTCGCGTGGTAGCCGAAACCGTCAGGCCCAGGTTCGAGCGGCGCTCGCGCACACGAGTGACGAGCGTACCCTTCCCTGCGCCTGACGGTCCAGAAATCACAAAGAGCTTGGAATCCTGAGCGCTCACTTATTTGGTCAGCTGCTCGAGGAGCTGCTCGCGCTGACGGACGCCGAGGCCCTGGACGCGACGGGTAGCGGAGATACCGAGCTCCTCCATGATCTTGGCGGCCTTGGCCTTGCCATAACCAGGGAGAGACTCGATGAGAGTGGAAACCTTCATGCGGGAAGCGATGGGATCATCGGAGTTGAGCACGGACTCGAGGGACTTCTCGCCCTTCTTGATCTGCTCGCGAAGCTCAGCGCGAGCGTGACGTGCGGCAGCAGCCTTCTCAAGAGCCTGCTTGCGCTGCTCATCGGTAAGCTGAGGGAGTGCCATTCGTACCTCCAAATAGTTGGGTTATATCTGATTCAATAATTGGCATTTTAGCACGTAGAACGTACAAAATGCCCAATCGCGGCTCCATAGGTTAGACGATACCCGCAAAAAGTGCAATATACTGCGCCCAAAGTTAAGCCCCTGACCTGCGATTCCACACAAAGGATGGGAAAGTTTACGCAGGCACAGGGGCTATTTTATGCTAATGAAACCCAAAAGTGGTGACTTAGGGGAATCTTTTACGCGACGTTTTCGACCAGCTCAGCGACGATGGCGTCAAAGGCGGCAACCGGATCGTCGGCACCGGTGATGGGACGGCCCACCACAATGTGGCTTGCGCCACGCTCGATAGCCTGGGAAGGCGTCGCCACGCGGGACTGGTCACCAAGGGCGGCACCCACCGGACGCACACCCGGAGTCACGATCAGAGCATCAGGGCCCAGCAGTTCACGCATGTCGTGAGCCTCCATCGGCGAGCACACGATGCCATCGATGCCGTTGGCCTGAGCGAGCTTTGCCAGGCGGGCGGCCTCCTCGGCCACGGGCGACTCGACGCCGATCTCGCTCAAGGCATCCTGATTCATGCTCGTGAGCACGGTGATGGCGACGAGCTTGGCGCGGTCCTCGCGCGCCTCCTCGGCACCCTCGCGGCAGGCAGCGAGCATGGCGCCCGAACCCAAGCCGTGAACCGAGAGCAGGTCGGCACCGGCAAGCGAGGCCGAACGGGCGGCACCGCGAACCTGATGCGGAATATCATGGAACTTAAGGTCAAGGAAGACCTTAAAGCCCAGGTCCTTAAAGGTCTTGACGATCTCGGGGCCCTCAGCGTAATAGAGCGTCATGCCAACCTTAAGCCAGGCGGCATGGCCCGAAAGCTCGTGGGCGAGCTCGAGCGCACGCTCGCGGTCGCAGTCGAGAGCGACGATTACGCGGTCGCGGGCATCGGTCTCTAGCATTCGAAAGCACCTACCAGTTCGTTGATGTCCTTCACGCCTTGGGACTCAGCCCAGGCCTCGAGCTCGTGCGCGATCTTGAGCGAAGCGCACGGATCGACGAAGTTGGCCATGCCGACCGACACGCAGGTGGCGCCGGCCAGGATAAACTCGG
>USPT01000030.1 GCA_900556705.1 uncultured Collinsella sp. | reverse complement strand
GAGCGGCAATCTGCCTTTCAACTTCGGCGGCATGACCAGAAGGTCAATGCCGCCTCGTTTCAAGGCGCCTTGCTCGCTCTGGCGGGCTTTCGCTGTCGTTGCCAAAACAACGGCGTTCCCTTGGCTGGCTTAAAGTGGCACTTGTGCCTGTGGCGTTGCCATCGCTGTCGAAGGCGGCACTTGGGGACGTTCCTTTTCTGCCGGCAGTCGGGGACATTTCTTTGTTGCGGGGGCAGCTAAAAGAGTCCCGTCCCACATTAGCTACCCGTGGAAGGGATGAGCGGTTACTCGCCCAGCACCAGCGCCGCGAGCTCTGCTTGGGTGTCCACCACGTAGTCGGCGCCGGCGGCTTCCAGCTCTGCGCGGCCGCGGAAGCCCCAGCTGACGCCCGCGCTCTTAAGGCCGGCGTTGTGACCGGTTAGGATATCGACATTGGAATCGCCCACATAGATCGTGGTTGCCGGATCGGCGCCCAGCTCCTCCATCACATGCAGCGTGACGGGTGCTTCGGGCTTAGGCGGAAACGCATCGACACGGCCCTGTACCAGCGCAAAGCGATCGGGGCCAAAGTATTTCTCGATAAGCGGGGCTGCCGAAATATGATCCTTGTTGGTGAGCACGGCAAGCTGAACGCCCGCTGCGCGCAGACGGTCGAGCATCTCAATCGTGCCGGCGTAGGGGGCGGTGTGGTCCTCCTTGTGATCGCCGTAGTAAGCCCTAAACTCGGCAAGCGTCTGCTCAAACATACGGCTGTCGCCTGCATACTCGGCGGGCATAAAGCGCTCGACCAGCTTAAGCATGCCGTTTCCCACTTTGTAGCGGTACTCGTCCACGGCAAACGTGGGCCAGCCGTGCATCTCGCAGGTGTGGTTGCCGGCGGCCGCCAGGTCCTCAATCGTGTTGAGGATGGTGCCGTCCAGGTCAAAGATCACATGGGAAAAAGCTGCTGCCATGAAAGCTCCCGTCGTTGGGTTTCAAAACGCACCTCATAATACTGGGCTTCCGCGTTGGGCGCGCTTGGAATCTGAACATCTCCAGGGATATCAAGCCGCATCGCGCCGACCGCGCGATTCCGCCCTAGCAAATTCTCGGCAGCTGCTCTCCTACGAGCATGTCGAGAATACGGGTCGAGCCCCAGCCGGTGCGTACGCGCACGGCGGGTCGAGCGCCCTCGGCAAGCGGCAGCACGCGACCGATGATGGCGGCGTTCTCGCCGTAGCGGGCGGCGCGCATGGCCGCCAGTGCGGCATCGGCCTGCTCAGCCGGCACCACGGCGACCATCTTGCCCTCGTTTGCCACCTGTAGAACGTCGTAGCCGAGCATCTCACATGCCGCCTGCACGTCGGGGCGCACGGGCACGGCATCCTCGTCGATCTCCATGGCAACGCCGCTGGCCTGGGCAAACTCGTTGAGCGTGGATGCCAGACCGCCGCGCGTGGGGTCGCGGAAGCAGCGGGTGTCGGGGGCGGCGGCGAGCACGTCGGCAATCAGATGATTGAGCGGCGCAGCGTCGCTTTCGATGTTGCTCGAAAAGGCCAGGCTCTCGCGCTGGCTCATGATGGCGATGCCGTGGTCGCCCAGTGTGCCCGATACTAGGATGACGTCGCCGGGCTGGCAGTTAGCGCCGCTGAGCTCCACACCAGCGGGCACCTCGCCTGCGCCGGCGGTATTGATATAGACGCCGTCGGCTCCGCCGCGCTCGACCACCTTGGTGTCGCCCGTGATGATGCGCACGCCGGCCTCGCGCGCGGTCTCGGCCATGGTTTGCACAATCTGGCTCAGCTTGTCCATGGGATAGCCCTCTTCGAGGATAAAGCCGCACGATAGGTAGCGCACGTTGGCGCCCGAGGTCGCGACGTCGTTGACGGTTCCGCATACAGCGAGGCGGCCGATATTGCCGCCGGGGAAGAACTGCGGCGTTACCACAAAGCTGTCGGTCGACATGGCGATTCGCCCGCTTGCGGGCAGCGCGGCGACACCGGCATCGTTGCCCGCAAGCAGCTCGGGCGACCCAAAGGCATCCAGAAAGACCTCATCGATAATGCGCTTCATCATCTGGCCGCCGGAGCCGTGGCCCAGCAGGACAGTGCTATCGGTGGCAGTACGGGACATATCGAAAACTCCAATCGTGGGTGGTGCCAGTGTGCGGGTGCGTCCGGGCTAGTTACGGTATCTAAAGTACGCCGCACAGCTGCCCTCCGAGCTCACCATGCAGGGGCCGACGGGATGCTCGGGTGTACAAGCGTGGCCGAACAGAGGGCAGTCGCTCGGCGCAATGGCTCCGCGCAGCACGTCGCCGCAGCGGCATCCGCGTGGCTCGACCGCCGGCTCGATGGGCACGTCAAAGCGGGTGCGGGCATCAAAGCGCGAGAGCTCGGGGCGGATGGAAAGGCCCGAGTTGGCAATCGGCCCCAGCCCGCGCCACGTGGTGTCGCATGGCTCAAACACCTGCTCGACCAGCTGGCGCGCCACGGGGTTACCGTCTGCGTTGACGCCACGGCGGTAGGCGTTGTCGATCGCCGGCTTGTTCTCGACAACCATCTGGACCAGCATACAGATGCCCTGCAAGATGTCGACCGGTTCAAATCCCGTTACCACGCCTGGGGTCTTAAACTCGTCGACCAAAAAGCCAAAGGGCGTCAAGCCCGTGATGGTGGCGACGTGCCCCGGAAGGATAAAGCCGTCGATAGTGGTCTCGGGATCGTTGGCGATGGCGCGCAGCGCCGGCGGCGTGGTCTTATGGGCGCAGTAGACCGAGAAGTTCTGCAGCCCGCGTGCGTCTGCCTCCAGGATGGCGGCGGCGATGGTGGGCGTTGTGGTCTCAAAGCCCACACCCATAAAGATGACCGGGCGGTCGGGGTTTTGCTCGGCAATGTCGAGCGCGTCGAGCGGGGAGTAGACGATGCGGATGTCGCGCCCCGCCGCCTTTTGCGCGGCAAGCGAGGTGGATGATCCGGGCACGCGCATCATGTCGCCAAAGGTGGTGATAATGGCGCCGTCCATGTTGGAAAGCGCGATTGCGTGATCGATGTCGCGGTTGGCGGTAACGCAAACGGGGCATCCCGGGCCGCTTAGCAGTTTGAGTCCCGTCGGCATAATGGAGCGAAAGCCATAGCGGCCAATGCTCACGGTATGTGTACCGCAGACTTCCATAAGGTTGATGCTGCGGTTGCCGACAAGCTCATGAATACGCTCGATGAGCTCGCGAGCCAGCTTGGGGTCGCGAAATGCCGAAAAGTCGATACCGGAGCGAACCGGCTGCGCCGCCGCCACTAGTATGCCTCAGCCGGGTTGGTGGCGAGCTGGTCCTCTTCGGCCAGCTCGGCCATGGTATTGACGAGCTCGAGTGTCTCCTGGGCTTCCTGCTCGTCGACAATCTGAATGCCAAAGCCGGCGTGCACGAGAATATAGTCGCCGACCTGCGCCGTCGGCACGAGGCGCAGCGAAACGGGGCGCTCGATGCCCATCATGTCGACGGTCGCCTTAAGGTCGTCGTCGCGTTTGACCACTTTACCGGGAACGGCAAGGCACATAATGTTTCCCTTTTATACGTTTTGCGCTGGATAGGCACTGAATAATCCATCGTTTGATGGTAGCGCTCGCAGGAGTCACGAGCAAACGCGTTACACCTGTGAGACGGCGGCGCGCAGGCTGGCAAAACAGCCTATCTCGACGCCGTCTGCGCGAGGCAAGCGCGAGCGATGGCGGCCTGACCGTAGGCGATGCAGCCGTCGTTGACGGGCACAGCGTGGGGGACCAAGACGGCAAGACCGGCGTCTTTGAGTTCGTGGGTAAGGAGCTGAAGCAAAAGCCGGTTCATGAACACACCGCCCGAGAGCGCGACGGTATCGAGGCCTTCGCGCTCACAGATCTCGCACGCGACGTGGGTCGTAGCGCGCGTAATGGCGATGTGAAACCCGAGGGCGAGCCTGTCGGCCGGCGCGCCTGCCTCGATTCCATTCAGAAGAGTTTCGATGAGCGGTTGGGGGTCCAAGATGGGGGAGTCGTCGGCAGACATGAATACGCCTGCATCATTGCCGTCGAGACGAACAGGCTTACCGTCGAGCGCACGCCAAGCGGCGGCTTCGAGTTCGATGGCGGGCTCGCCTTCGTAGGTTGCCTTGCCGCAGATTCCCAGAATCGCTGCCGCGGCATCAAAGAGACGCCCCACGCTGCTGGTACGCGGGCTGTTGATACCGCGCTCGGTCATGGTGGCTGTCACGCTGCGCGTTTGCTCGTCGAGGCCGTCCAAAAGCCGAGCGGCACCCGGGTGTTCAAGCAGGCCGAGCTCGCTCAGCAGGGCAAAGGCATTGCGCCGGGAATCGCGCACGGATGCGGCACCGCCTGGCAGCGCCCAGGTGCACAGGTGCGCGGCGCGTTCAAAATCGGCAAGGCCGGCAACAAGAAACTCGCCGCCCCAAATGGTCCCATCGGTGCCGGCGCCGGTGCCGTCAAAGGCGATGCCAAGGACGCGCGCGTCGGTTGTAAGCTGGCCCGCGGCGATAGCCTCGGCCATTACGCTCGCGATATGCGCATGATGGTGCTGCACCTCGACGAGCGGCAGATTGCATTTTCGCGCCTGCTCGCGCGCCCACTGGCTCGATAGATAGCTGGGGTGCAAGTCGCAGGCCAGCGCGGCGGGCATCAAGTCAAAGAGATCTTCCAAGCGCGTGCGCGCGGCGTTCCAGGCATCGAAGGTCTCGCCGTTTTCGACATCGCCAATATGCTGCGACACAAAACAGGCCGCCTCGCCGCTCGCATCCTCGCGTGTGAATGCGATCGTTGCCTTTTGCTGTGGGCCGCAGGCGAGCACGCAGGGCGCGACGGCGTCGAGTGCCGGCAGCGGCAACGGCCGAGGCGCATATCCGCGAGCGCGGCGAACGGGCATAACGGCCCCACCGACCACGCGTACCACGGAGTCGTCGTAGCGCGACAGAATCGCGCGGTCGTTGCCAAGTAGCGCGTCGGCGATGCCGACGGCAACGAGGTGTTCCCAGGCAAGGTCGTCGTCAGTTTCGATAGGTTCCTCGCTCAGGTTTCCGCTGGTCATGACCAGCGCGTGCATGTCATGCGACGCGGCAGCTGCAAGCAGCAGATGCTGAAGCGGTGTATAGGGGAGCATGACGCCGAGCTCGGGTAGATCGTGCGCGACGGATGGTGCGAGTGTAAGGGCGTCGGGGGAATCTCCCTCGCCAACAGCACGCCGGCGCAACAGCACGATGGGGCGGATGCTACCGGTTAGCAAGCCGCGCTCGGCATCATCGACATGGCACAGGCGTTCAGTATCGGCAAGGCTGCGCACCATAACGGCAAGCGGCTTGTTGCTGCGGCGCTTGCGACGGCGCAGCTCGACCACCGCCTGCTCATCGGCGGCGTTGCAGGCCAGATGGAATCCACCCAGGCCCTTGATGGCGACAATACCGCCGCTGGCCAGCAGCTCGACACAGCGGTCAATAATGGCATCGCTGGTTTCGCGCGTGCTGCCGATGGCTGGCGTCGCTCCCGAGCCTTCGAGCTCCATGTCACCCGCCGCCTCGCGCCAGGTAATATGTGGCCCGCAGTCAAAGCAGGCATCGGGCTGCGCATGAAAGCGCCGGTCAAGCGGGTCGCCATACTCTGCGGCGCACTCGGGGCACATGGGAAAGCAATCCATCGACGTGGCCGCTCGGTCATAAGGCAGCGACCGGATGATGGTAAAGCGCGGCCCGCAGTTGGTGCAGTTGATAAAGGGGTAGTGATATCGTCGGTCGGCGGGGTCGAACAGTTCGCGCAGGCAGTCGTCACAGGTGGCGATATCGGGGGAGATGAGCGTCGTGTGCATGGTCTGATCCTGCGACGCTACGATACGAAAGACCTGCTCATCGTCGGCATCCCAAGCGTCGGGCTCCAGGTCTGCAACAGCGACATGCTCAACGCGGGCCGCGGCAGGTGCGTGCTTCGACAGCGCGGCGACAAAGTCGTCGAGTGCCTCGACCGAAGCATGCGCCTCGATGTGCACGCCATCGCCCGCGTTGAGCACCCAGCCGCAGATGCCATACGCCATAGCCTCGCGATACACAAATGGCCGCATGCCAACGCCCTGCACAATGCCCGTCACATGAATATGCACATGCCGCATGTGGCTCCCCTTCATTGAAGTGTGTGCTGTTAGAGCCCCAAGCTCTGCTTGGTGGCGGCGCAGGTGAGCTCGCCGTGCTTAACGCCGCGCAGCCCCAGCAACCGGTCCGCCAGCTCGTAGACGCGTTTGCCGCGACCCTTGAGCGCCAGAATCTCCAGGCAGTTGTGGTGGTCCAGATGCACGTGCATGGTCGAGACAATCTCGTCGGTGTAGTCGTGCTGCACCTCGTCCAGACGGCGCGTCAGGTCGCCGGTATGGTGGTCATAGATCATGGTGAGCGAACCGATGACCTGCTCGTCGGGCGTGCGCATCTGCTCCTTGGCGATTGAGGCACGAATCAGATCGCGTACGGCCTCGGAACGGTTGGCCACGTCACCGCGGCGCGCGATCTGCTCGTCAAAGCGGCGCAGCAGGTCGTCGGGCGCGGTGACCGAAAAGCGGACCAGCTCGGAGCTGGAGCCGCTGCAGCGGCAGTTCGCATCGTCGTCCGCACCGTAATCGTGCTCGTGCTCGTGCTCGGCCACGTTACACCAGTTTCACAGAGCCGACGGAGTTGTGGTCGGCCTCGATGGCCTCCTCGTAGCCCTCGAGCGCATCGTGCGCCTCGTGCAGCGCAGACATGGCGGCCTCGAGCTTGGCGCCAATGCGCTCCATGTCAAAGTTCTCGGTCGCATGCAGCAACTGATGGCTCCACTCGTGAGCGAGCTCAATAGTGTCGTCGACCTGCTTGACGCTCATGGCAAGCTGGCTCATGTTCATTCCGACGTCATGCATGGGAATCTCCTTTTGTGCGGGGCGATATGGTGGTTCAGATTCTACTACGCCCGCCTTGGGCGCCGCCGCATAAGAAAACGGGTGCGAGTCCGTCTGACTCGCACCCGTTCACTGGGGGCTGTTTGTGTCTACCATACTATCCGTGGTCGCATGCCTTGCGTTTGGCACTCCGGCGAGCGGTGCGAAACCGCTCATGGACGGCAGGCAAGTAACAAGCGTATTACAGATGTTTCTCCAGCAGTGCCTGAAGTCTTGCCTTGGGTAAGGCGCCGACCGAGCGGTCGACCTCTTCGCCGTTCTTAAAGACGATCAGCGTGGGGATGCTCATGACGCCAAACTTCATGGCCAGGTCCTGGTTGTCATCGACGTTGCACTTGGCCACAGCCAGCTTGCCGGCCAGTTCGTCGGCAACCTCGTCTACGATGGGCGAGAGCGAGCGGCAGGGGCCGCACCACGGGGCCCAAAAATCAACCAGTACGGGCAGGCTATCGTTGACGACAGCGTCGAAGTTCTCGGGGGTAATCTGCTTGATGTCAGCCATGGTGACCTCCATAATGCGACGCGGCTCGGCCGCGTAAAACTCAGTACGACCGTGCTTATACCCAGCGGCTCGTAAAGCAACCACTCACGGGCGGCTCTTTTATATAATAGTGGGCACGCAAACGATTGGAGAGCGCATGCCCACGTCACAAAGCCAGAAAAAAGAAGCCATCGCTCAGGCGACCGAGCAGGAGCTCGCGTCGCTTGCAGATCGCGGTGTGCGTATCTCGGGCAACGCGTGCTCGCCGATTGTGCTGGTCAAAGGCGATTTGGATGAAGCCGAGTGCTCGGGCGGCGAGCTGGCTGCCGGCGCGGATGGCGCCGCGTTGCGCAAGGCGCTCGGCGCCATCGGATATGCCCCCGAGGATTTTTGCGTGCTGGCAAGCGTCGCCGGCGCGGGCGACGGAGCGGTCGCGGCGGGCGAGGCCCTGACGTGCGACCTGTTCCGCGAGGCGCTGGAGACCTTGGACCCCGAGGCGGTGCTGCTGCTGGACAACAGTGCGGCTGATGTCATGCGCGAGACCTATGCCGATATGCTTGTGGCAATTGATGACTTTGACACCGCTATGCTCAAGCCCGGCCTGGTCGCCCATGTGCAGGGACGCCGCGTGCTGGCGCTCGACGGTTTTGAGGCGGCGCTCACCGACAAGGCCGCCAAGCAGCGCATGTGGGCCTACATTAAGCAGCTGACCCCGGCGGCTGCACCGCTGTAGAGGACCGGAGCCGGCAAGGTGGCCCTGGCGGGTCGAGCGCGGCGCCGACTTATCGCGTCCTTACATCACGGCGCGCAGCTCAAACCGGTCGCCGTTAATGCGGAACTGGCAGTTGCCGTTCATGCGCTCGACGGCAAGCATAATGCTCTTGGTGCCAAAGCCGTGCCCTGTGTGCTGAGCCACGGGCATGCCATCGACCATGTGCGGCGCACGGCCAAACGTGTTGGAAACCAGCAGTAGAAGATGACCGTCTTCGTAGCGGAGGTCCAGGTCGACAAACCGCTTGCCTTCGGGGGCGGCGCTCGCCGCGGCGATGGCATTGTCCAGGGCGTTCGATACCACACTGAACAGATCGACATCGCCCACGTGGACGGTTTCGGGCACGGCGGCGCGCAGGTCGGCGGTGATGCCGTGCGCGTTGATGTCCGCGGAAAGCGACGAGAGCGCAATGTTGACCGTTTCGTTGGCGCAGTAGCGGCGCACGGCAGTGCGGTCGTTGGTCTCGCAGAGCGCGTCGATGCGCTCGAGCGCCTCATCGGTGCGACCCTCTTCGATCAGGGCCGCTAGACCGCGCAGGTAGTGGCGCATGTCGTGACGGAGAACCGAGAGCTCGCGTCCGGACTGGCGCCAGGCTTCGAGCTCTTTGATGGCCGCGCTGTCGCGGGTCGCGAGCATCCAACGCTCGCGCTCGGCGATTTCCTTTGCCTCGTATTCGCGAAGGTAGACGGCAAGAAACATAAGGTAGAAGGCGCAGAGGGCGAACGCCAAAAACTCAACGGTTACCACCGAGCCCGAGTGGAAGAGCGTGGTATAGACGTTGGTGGCGTAATCGAAGATGTAGTAGACGAGCGGCAGGATGAACAGAATCTCCAGCTCGGTGGGGCTTTTGATCGCCAGGCGGGGGCCAATCTCGCTTGCCCAATGCAACAAGACGGCAAAGACGCCGAGCGTGGTAATGATGCGCGCCGTGTAGTACGCGACCTGCGAATCGGTGGCGGCGAATGCGGCGATGCCCATCCAGTTGCTAAACTGGCAGCTCAGGTAGGCACTGGTAACGCCCAGGATGGCGAGCAGCGGACTCAGGCGATAGCGTACGCACAAGTAGACGACAAGCGGCAGATGCACGACGAGTGGATAGGCCTGTCGGGCAAGCAGCTCACCACCGACGAGGTTGGCAATCGCAAAAGCGGTGCCGGTTACGGCGCCGACCCCCACCAGTTCGAGCGAATGGCGGCGGCTGATCTCGACACCGCACAGCGCCGCCGAGGCAAAGACGCCAAAGAGCAACGTCGTCGCATGGTGGATTGCCCAAAGTACCAGTTCTGCCGAGGAAAGCATCAGCGTCTCCCGCCCTCGAACCGCACCGCAAAGTAGGCGTCTTGGAATCCCTGCTTGCAGCTGCGCGCGAGCGGTATGCACGCGCCCGAGCGCATGACGATTTCCGTGCGGTTAAAGTGGTCGATGTTGCGCAGATTGACCTGGTAGCTGCGGTGGCACTTAAAGAAGGTCGCGTTTTGGGCCAGTCGGTCCTCGATGCTGCGGAACGGCTCGAGCGCCTCGATATCGCGGCCGTCGCGCAGGTGGAAGACCACGTGCTTGTTGCGAGCCTCGGCATATTCGATATCGGATAGGCGCAGGGCATGGTAGCCAAAGGACGTCTTGATGACGAGCTCGTCGATTGCAGCCGGACGCAGGCTCGACAGCTCGTCGAGCAGTTGCGCCAAGCGCTCGTAGGTCACGGGTTTGAGCAGGTAGTCGAAGGCGCGGACCTCGTAGGACTCAAGTGCGAACTCGGGCGATGAGGTCAGAAATACCAAGTGCACGGCGGTATCGGATTGGCGCAGCTCGCGGGCGGTGTCCATGCCGTTGACGAGCGGCATGATCATGTCGAGCATGATAATGTCGGCGCGCGATGCGGCATGGCGTGCCAGCAGGTCCTCGCCGCGCGTGACGAGTGCAACATCGACCGCCGTACCCGTCTCGGCCGACCAGCGGTTGATCATGCGGTGCAGGTTATCTAGAAAGGCGACGTCGTCGTCGCAGGCGATGATTTTGAGCATATTGGGCCCCCTTAGTACCTCGATTTTGCCACATCGTGCACGCGCCACCCGCGGGGGTGCGTTCCGTTTGCGCCCCACGGTACGCAACTCGCGCCGAGCGGCAGGGTGTCAAAACATGCGGTTGCACAATACCAGGTGGATATATATGTCAATTTGAGCTAGCGGCTGGCGAGGGACCATGCCGGCCGCGCCAAGCGATATCGGACATCGCGAAAGCATAGGGGTAAGGGAGCTGAACGATGAAGGAGAAG